>JANQRV010000402.1 GCA_028284395.1 Saprospiraceae bacterium | reverse complement strand
TGTATAATTCGCTGCGGTGCAAGCCAGATTCGCAGTGAACTCCATCAAAGTAGGCCCGGACTCCTACAGCACAATGACGGGGATTGTGGGTATATGCTCCTAATTTTTCGGGCAATTTGCAATTAGATCCGGTAGCCACAATGATTAACTTTGCCTCAACCTCCAGCTGTTGTTTTTTGTCCCGGATGCGAATGCTGTCTTTAGTTTGAAACACCTCGTCAACCAATGTATTCTGACGAAAGTCGATTAAGACCTCTTCCTCAACCTTGTCCACTAAATAGTTGTCTAAATCAAATCGCTTTATGGCATAACAAGATGGCAAATCAGTACCTTTTTCCAGGGGCAGATAATCGATCTCAAACTTGTACTGATTGGGTGCATATACAAGGGCCCCTCGAAGATCACTAATGCATTCACTGGCCCGAAAAGTTTCTACAAAATCAGGGAAGAAATGATGTAAGGTCCGAATTGTATTGCCCGAAATGTTATCGCCACAGGCCTTGTGTCGGGGAAAACTTCCTTTGTCTACCACAATCGAAGGTATGCCCATACCTGCCAAAAAAAGACTGGTTGAAAGTCCTGCCGGTCCAGCACCAATAATGCAGATGGGGGCTTTTAGTAGTTGCATTTTTTTTTGCAATTTTAGAACTGCAATTTACTGTTAATATTAAGAACTGGCTCAAACTTTTTGCCCCTACTTATCGGAAAAACAAAGATTCCCGACTTTGGGGTAAATGCTAAAAACAAACCATTGACATTCAACCATTAAATACATCCGATGAAAATTTCAAACATCGTTCTTGCTGCTATTTTTGCGCTTTTTGCCATCGTCCAACTCAACGATGTAGATCCTTGGCGCTGGGTAATGATCTACGGCATCGTCTCCATTATTTATGTATTTGCTATCTTCGGTTACATTCGAAGATGGGTAGTCCTGGGGTTCGCAGCGATCTGTCTCATTGAGTTTGTAAGGCTGATGCCCGAATTCATCAACTGGATTAATATGGGGATGCCGACCATCACCGGGTCCATGAAAGCAGAAGAGCCCCACGTTGAATATACGAGAGAATTCCTTGGACTACTATTGTGCATATTAGCAATGGGGCACTTATATTATCAGGCGGTAAAGCAAAAACTCAATTAGCCTCAATTAACAAGGAACGGAGTCTTGCAGCATTCAACTCATTGTCAGCAGTCAGTCGATCAATATGTTGTTGCAGCAATTTCGGCTCCAATTTTGGGGATAGGCTAATTTTTTGTCTGAGGGCCCTCTTCCCGTTCTCCGAAAGGTTGATTTCCAACAACTGTCTTAATTCTCGGCGAACTGGTGATGGCTCAATCATTTTCCATTTGTAAAAAAGATCAGTCAATAGCATGAATGGCACTCCTCCCCCATGAAGCAACCGCACTCCAATCCTTACATTGTTTAGGTCGGCATTCAGAAGCAATTTTCTCAGCTTCTCTAAAGTCTCCAAGTTTGGTGATAGGGCTAATCTTTTTGCCTCTACCTTATTCAGAAAACTAGAAAGATCCTTTTCGGAGATGAAAGTCAGTTCCGATCGCGCAAAATACTCATTCCATCTCGGGCGATGCCCCAGAAGAAGATGAGTTGTATTTAGATCCGGTTGTTTTTGTAAAACAATATCCAGTGATCGAAGTCGACGACGAAGGGCTGTGATGTTAAAATAGGATTTTCCGGCAATGAAGAGGTGAGTCAATCGCCCCTTCAAATTGGAAAGAGGATAGCGTTCGAACAAAGTGCGTCTAGCAGCAAAAACCATTTCATCAAATGGTAGCGAAAGTCCAAGAATCAGTTGTTTGGTTGAAAGGTCGCCAAGTCCGATTTCCTTGCCATACAAAACTTCAAAGAACGGCCGGCGAGCGGACAACGGTAAATCGATTTTTCTGCTGGCACGGATAAAGCGCAACAACTTACCTGATGAACTAAGCTTTGTCAGTCCCTCGACCCTTTGCAATGCCGCCATATCAAACAAGACCTCGGGCACCTTTGTCAACTCCGTGCCTTTCAACTTGAGCACCTCCAATTTCTTAAGTGCAACCAAGTCCGAAGATAATTCACAGATCGGATTATAACTTAAATCCAATAACTTGAGCTTAGAGAGCTTCGAAACAATAGGCGGCACCTTAGTGAATTGATTTTTAGCAAGTTCCAAAATTTCCAACGAATCAGGCAATGGCGGTAAATCCGTTAGTTTATTTCCCGACAAATACAGACGATACAAACGAGAAAGCCTGGCCACTGAAACAGGAAAACATGAGAGTCTATTGTTAGAAAAGTCGATCTGTTGAATTTGCCGGCCGACGAAGAAATCGTCCGCTATTTCCACCAACTCATTTTCTGAGATTTCAAGCACTGCCAACCAAGGCAACCGACCGATCGATGCCGGGAGGATCATCAGTCGATTTTTATTCAATAAAAGCTGTCGGAGAGATTGACACCCCTCCCAGCTATCCGGTAATGATTTTAAACGGTTGTTGCTTAACTCCAGATGAAAGAGCTTTCTTAGGTTTCCAATTTCAATCGGAATTTTTGTGATGCGATTATGACTTAAATTCAGATGGTCCAACTCGCTACAAACTGACACTATCTTGGGCAGAGTTGCAATCCGGTTATGACTGGCATTCAGTTGACGAACCCCCTTCAACTTCTTAACGATCGGTGCCAGTCGCCGAAAGCCATTATTCGAAAGGACAAGTTGCTCTATCTGCGCTGGCAAACAGGCTTGAAGTACCGATGCATCACTTAGTTCGTTATTGGCAAGTAACAACTGTTGCAAGTGAGTCAATTGATTGATTTCTTCAGGTAGATAACAGATTTGATTGTCACTGAGGTTTAACCGCCGGAGCAACTTTAAACACTTGATATTGGCGGGCAGTTTTTCCAACTCGCTTTTGGTAATCTCCAATACTTCCAATTTTTCCAGTTCAAATATTTTAACTGGAACTGAGGCTGTAGATAGGTTGATAAGGCGGAGTTCTCTGATGCTTTCCGGTTCTTCCAAGGCAGTACGAAGATCATATGCTTTCTTGTTCCCCATTATACGATCAGGATCGAAGCGCTTGGTAAATGAAAAGGCCAATCAGCAACAAAATCAACCACAAAATCAGCCAGTTACTACCAATCGGTTGATGTAGTGCTCTCTGGTATTCGATTTCTGCTTGGTCAGCATCATGAAAAGAAACTTCTACATCCGACCTCCGGGCCGAGGACTCTAAGTCCTCGAATAGCCGACGAGCAGCCTCCACGTCTTGCATTTTTACATGTAAACCAATTCCTCCTACGCCCAGAGGTATGGCGGTAATGGTGTTGGCATCAGTCACAAAACTAGCAATCCCAGCTGCTTTAAGGTGAGCTTCATACAACCGGGCTTCCTGTTCGGTATAAAAAGACTTGATTTTAACGATCTGAACATTCTCCTCAAACTCGGGACGATTATCTTCGTTAAATGGATTCATACATCAGAGTAATTTACCAAGATTGAACCTAGCCTTTATGGTTAAGAGCCTCCTCCCCCACTACCAAATAGCAGTACAAAAGCAAGTGTGATCACCGAAGCGATTAAGCCATACATAAAAATGCCGTAGCACACTCGAAGGTAGGCATACTTCTTAGCCAGCACCTTTCCCAGGTAGTAAAGATCTCTGGTCATTGAGCTGTACAGAAAATCACTGTCCTTGATCATCTCCATCATGCCCCAATGAAAATCCTGAATATTCATATTATAGAAATTTCCAAAGAATAACAGATTGGCATTTTTCTGTTGGATGTTTTCACGGGTGAATTTTCCTTCCGTAACTTTAGGCCGAGTTGCCATAATGGCAAAAATCAAGGCGACTAAACAGGTGGCCAAGAGTAATATGATGGGATAGATGAGTAGTTGATTTTCGATCCGGGAAATGATGTTGTTGCCATTGGTAAACAACATGCCAATAATGATCGAATTAATCGTCAACATAAAGTTGGCCTTATTATCGGCAATGGAACTCAAATTAACGTGGGTTCGATAGGTCGTACGATACATCGTTTCCACACCCCGGCCCAGATTAAGCTGCTTAAGATCATCTGCTTTTCCGCCGGTTGTAACGCCTTTATTCTTCTTATTTTTCTTTTTCCGGTTCTTTTTCTTTTTCCCTTTTTTTTCATTTTCTTCAACCTCCTCCAGCAGTTCTACCGTTTCGGGGTTTAACCGAAGTTTGTGCTTCCGGAGTTGATTGATGTATTTCTTTTTACGTTTGTTGTACAATTCTCTAGCTACCTCGGTGTAGTACTGGTGATTTTGAAGAAAGTTCAATTCAAAATCAATCCACTCTTTTTCCGTCATCACCTGTTTCTGAGTCAATAGAAGCTCTTGGCGAACCCGCCAGCATCGGTCCCAATACAGCTTGCTGCCCAGATGGCTGAGGTCTGCATCCCGCAGTATCTTTTCCAGTAAATTTTGGGGATTGGCATCGAATTTCGTAGCAGCAATGCAATTTACTACGACCTCTAGACGGTCTTCGGGATAGTTCTTCTTTGTTAGATACTCTCTGGCAAACTGCTGTCCTCTTTCTTCGTGATTATCAGCCCCTTCTGAAAACCCGGTATCGTGAAACCAAGCGGCAATCTGCAGAATTTCCAATTCCTTCTCTGACAACATGTAGCCTTCTCCAATCAGCCTTACCGCTTCCACCACATCTCTGGTATGCTGATAATCGTGATAGACATACTCAGCAGAAATGGATTTGGTAAAATGGTCCGCGACAATTGCTTCTACCTCCTCCAACAAATTAATATTTGATTCCGCCATGTTTTAGAGAATATGAAATTGCATTATTTTGTAAATGTAATAATTTCTGCATTAGCTATTTTGAAATAGTCTTCTGTAGTCATTACGACAGAATCTGTCAATGATCCGGCATTGAACGCAATTCGATTATTTTCCCGAATGGAAACATCTACGAATAGATCAAAATCCAGGATTGGCTTGCCGAAAGGAGGGACACAGCCTGGTACCAAACCCGTCAATTCCAACAATTCTTCTCGCGATGCAAAGCGAACTTTCTTTACCTTAAAATATTTGCGGAGTGCCTTAGAGTCCAGTTTTTTAGCGGCGCTCATTACAAAAAGGTGAAAGACTTCTCCCACTTTCAGCACCAACGCCTTGCCGCCAATGGAGATATCTTCGCCCCTAACCCTTGCCGATTCCTCTGAAGTAAGCGTTGCTTCGTGATGGAGTGTCCGAAAGGATACTCCTGAAGATGTTAACCAATCTGTAATGCGGTGAAAAACTTCCTTTGTCTCCATCATGTATTAGCTGATACTGTGAAAAGAGCATTCTTATTGAACCTTTCTCACGGTTTCGTTTATTAAAAAAGGCGAGATCGTTGTAAATATAAATTAGTAAATTTCCAAAAACATCTGGAATTAGCTCAGGCGTGCTAAATTACGATGAATCGTCCAATAAGTATTAGAGTACGTTCAAAAAATAGGAGCCTCGGACTGACAAAAATTCAAATCAATTTTACAATGGCGAAGTTTTATACAACTATTTTCACTGTTCTTTTTTTCATTCCTCTTTTTCACTTTGCGCAATCTCCCTCAGATTCCATAAAGCACGTTTTCTCAGAAGCCCTTGAAGATCTGGTAGTCATCAAAAACGACGGCGGCATTCTGCCAATCCGACGACTCGATACCGCAAGAGTAGCATTGATTGGCGTAGGCTTAACACCGGGGTGTGACCTGCAAAGGATCCTTGAAAATTATTCCAATGTCCAAGCCATGATGCCGCCCCGCACCTATACTCCGGCGGAAGCAGAAGCTTGGGTCGCAGGGCAGGCTGAAAAATTCAACATCTTTGTCCTTGGTATCAATGATCATGATTTTTCCGGTGAAGCGCCCTATTTGACTTTCCAACATACTGTAAAAGCCATTCTAAAGCACCCCAAAAGTATCGCAGTAGTTTTTGGAGGTCAAGATATTTTCACCAAACTACCTTTGGTGGCCACCAGCCCGGCAGCTCTAATTGTAACTCAGTCGAATGAATTTGCGCATTCCCTAGCTGCCCAGGTAATCATGGGAGGAGTTGGAGCATCCGCCAAACTACGTTCTTCAGATGGCGTCTCCGGTTTGCCAGCCGGTACAGGTTTGATGACTAAACCATTGCAAAGGTTTCGGTTCTCTCCCCCCGAATTGGCAGGAATGAATCATCATTTGTTACACGACAGTATCAAGGCGATCGTAGAAGAAGGTATTGAAGCGGGAGCTTTTCCAGGTGCCCAGGTATTGGTCGCAAAGAATGGGCATGTCATCTACCATGAGGCCTTTGGGCATCATACATTTGATAATTATGAGCAGGTAACAACCAAAGACATATACGACTACGCCTCGGTGACGAAGATATCTTCTGCACTTCCGGCTCTCATGAAATTGCACGGAGAAGGCAAATTCGATCTCGATGCAAAGCTGCAAGACTACATGCCCGAATTCAGCAAAAGCAACAAGGGCCAACTGACATTTCGCTCGATGTTGGCACACAATGCGCAACTACGTCCATGGGTCCCTTATTGGAAAGGAACTTTGAAAGGGAATAGCACCTATCCCTGGAAAAAATCTTGGGATGACGACCGGATCAACGACTTCAGATTTAAGCCAAGAACCTTTCAAAGGGATTCTTCGGAAAAATTTTCGATCAAGGTGACGGACGATCTTTGGCTACATACAGATTTCAAGAAAAAGAAAATCTACAAGGCAATTAAGAAGTCTCCCCTTAATGAAAAACCTGGATATGTCTACTCCGGACTATTATTTTACCTACTTCCAGAAATGGTGGAACAGTTTACCCAAACTGACTTTGAAACCTATATTAAGAGACAAATATTCGAACAAATTGGTGCTTATTCCATCACGTACAACCCACACCGGTATTACCCCAAGAGTCGGATCATACCAACTGAGCGAGATACTTTTTTTAGAATGGTACAGATCAGAGGCTGGGTACACGACGAGGGGGCCGCAATGATGGGAGGAGTTTCTGCCAATGCGGGGCTTTTTTCAACAACCATTGATTTGGCTAAATTGATGCAACTATACCTGGATGGTGGATCTTTTGACGGTCGACAAGTACTACCCAAAAGGTCTGTTGCTGAATTTACGCGTTGCCAATTTTGTGCCGATGGCAATCGTCGAGGACTGGGCTTCGACAAACCCCTAATCGAATATGACGCTAACAGCAGCTCGGTGGCCGAACAGGCAAGTCCAGCAAGCTTTGGTCATTCCGGCTATACCGGCACTTTTGCCTGGGCCGATCCGGAAAACGGTTTGCTGTTTGTTTTTATGTCCAACCGGGTACACCCAACCCGAGACAACCGCAAGTTATATCAACTGGGTATTCGACCGAGACTGCACCAGGCAATTTACGATGCGATTGAAGAAAACTAATGTCCATACCGCTGCAAATGGCTCGCTAATACTTCAATATCCGATTCCGTGTGCATACCATTGATCACAATTCGTGTAATCAATTCATCTGCCGCAGTGGGATAAGGAAAACTAGAAATCATTATTTCTTCCTTTTCTAAATAGGCGGCCAGTTTATTTTCTGGTGTATAATAAACCGGAAATTGATCGATCGATTGAAAAGACGGCTTCGCGGGGAGTAGGCCATTGAAAAATTCCATATTCCGATTCAGTCGAGCCCTTTTTTCTCGATAAATTTGCTGGGCGTTAACGAAAGCAAAAAGATAGGCTGGAGAAATGGGAGAAGCTCCCCCAAAAAGAGGAAGATTCCACAAGTTGGTCACAACAGATTTCGGCCCCATAACCACACCTCCGGGAATCCCCAATGCTTTTCCCAGTGAACTTATAACAATCAAGGTCGTATTATCCGGCAAGTCCAATTGAGTCGCAACCCCTCCTCCTTCATCCCCGACGATTCCAAAACCATGAGAATCGTCGATCACCAAAACCACCGGCAGGTCAGCGGGCAAGTGTTCGATCCAACTGAAATTTGCCTTACACGCATGAAGTGGATCGATGCTATTAGACAAAATGACCAGTGTCTGTCCTCGATTTTCTTCAACCAATTCAAGGACATCGCGAAGCCACTGTTCGTAAAAAGCAGAAAATTGTCCCTGATCCTGGATGGCTGGATGAGCGCCGGGGGCATGACATTTCACAAAATTTTCGTCAAATAGCTGTAAAACCATTCTGCCTGCCAAGGTCCCAGAAGTCACCGTAATTGCGGATTCTGTACCCGTAATTTGTGACAACATGAATTCCGCTTGCTCGAAGATGGATAATTGAATATTGGAAAGTCGGGAGCCTCCGAAGTGAACTCCATAATTACTGATTCCTTCTGCCAATAATTCCTTGAAGGCCTGATCCTGCACAATGCCCAAGTAATTCGTACCGCTAAAATACAACCACTCCTTTCTGTCTATTATAGCTGTTCGGCCGGGCAAAGAATTCAGCGTAAATGTACTTTGGGTATATTCCACTAGCTCACAATTTCACATGCAAATAAAGACAATTAATTAAGACCTCAAATAAATAATGGAAAATTATTGATCTACGGGTCACCGACTCAACTTCTTGCTTAGATCCATATTTTTTATTATCGTTGTTGCCAATCAAAAAACGGATCGCATGTATACTTCCTTGATCGGAGCCGAAGAATTAAGTCAACACTTGCAAAAAAACTGGGTAATTGTCGACTGTCGATTTTCGTTATTCGACAAAGAAAAAGGACGTAAAGACTTTGCGAAAGCTCACATTCCCGGGGCTGTTTATGCTCATTTAGATCAGGATTTGAGCGGTCCGATCATTCCTGTAAAAACCGGTAGACACCCACTCCCAACCCCGGAAACCTTTGTCAAACTTTTATCAAGTTGGGGAATAAACGCCGATAAACAGGTAATTGTTTACGACAATCGATCGGGAGCCATTGCTTCCCGATTGTGGTGGATGCTGCGCTGGCTCGGACACGACAAAGTTGCAGTCCTGGATGGCGGCTGGAAGGAATGGCAGGACGGTGAATATCCCATAAGTGATCAACCAAGCACTCCCACGCCCGAGACTTTCATTCCAAATGTACAAACACAAATGGCTGTTGACGCCAATCGGGTAAATGAAATTCGGCAACAGGATGAGTTTAGGCTTTTTGACTCGCGCGCGGCCAAGCGCTACCAAGGCCTGGAGGAACCTATCGACCCAATCGCCGGACACATTCCCGGTGCGCTCAGCCTGCCTTTCATGGACAATGTGGGCGAAGACGGAAGATTGCTCCCAAAGGAAGCCTTGCAAAAGAGGTTCAAATCCCAAACAAACGGAATCTCTCCGAACAATACAGTTTTTTACTGTGGTTCCGGCGTAACAGCTTGTCACAATATTCTGGCTTTCTATCATGCCGGATTGGGCAATGCTGTTTTGTATCCGGGGTCCTGGAGTGAATGGATCATCGATCCATCCCGGGAGCGAGCCTAATTGCTCCGCTTTCGATCTTAATATACCGCTTCGACAATTCTCCGAATGGTTTCGCTATCGCCCATAGTATAATAATGCAAACAAGGCACCCCTGCTGCCTTCAGTTCTTTCGATTGATGAATACACCACTCTACTCCTACATCGATGCGCTCTTTGGCATTTTTTGCTGCAGACAAGTTTTTCACTAATTCTCCAGGCAAATCAACATGAAAAATCCTGGGCAGAGAATTGAGTTGATATTTCTTGGTCATCGGTTTGAGTCCCGGCACAATGGGCACATCAATCCCTATGGCGCGACATTTGTCGACGAACGCAAAATACTTTTGATTATCGAAAAACATTTGTGTCACAATATACTGTGCACCCGCATCGATTTTTGCTTTTGCAAATGCCAGATCCAATTCCATATTTGGTGCTTCAAAGTGCTTTTCAGGGTACCCCGCAATTCCTATACAAAAATCGGTCTTCTCTCCATTTTCGATATTCTCATCCAGGTATTTCCCTTCGTTCATATCTTTGATCTGCCCTACCAAATCGATCGCATACGAGTGCCCTTCTTCTTCGGCAACAAATTTGCCGTCGAACTTCCGAGCATCTCCTCTCAAGGCCAATACATTATTGATATTCAGAAAATTAAGATCAATCAAGACGTTTTCTGTATCCTCTTTTGTAAAGCCACCGCAGATCAAATGCGGAACTGCATCAACTCCATAACGATGCATAATTGCAGCACAGATCCCAACTGTTCCCGGTCGCTTCCGAATGGCAGTTTTCTCGTAATACCCGCTGGACCTCTTTTTGTATATGTAATCTTCACGATGGTAAGTAACATCGATGAAAGGTGGTTTGAATTCCATTAAGGGGTCCAGTGTATCAAATATCGCCTTCATGCTGCCGCCTTTCAACGGAGGGAGTACCTCAAAGGAAATCAGCGTATCATTAGAATTTGCAAAGTAATCGGTAACTTTCATTAATCTGGTCGTTGTTTGCAGTAAAATTTTAGCAAAATTAAGACAACATTTACTTTATACCGGATTATTAGTGTCTTAGTTTCTTCATTTTCTAACTTATGCTACCCTAAAATCAAAAGCAGCGGGCAATTTGACATTGCCCGCTGCTTTCTGGAGTTAGATCAAACTAGCAAGGAAAAAAGTCGCTATCAAAACTTCAAACCGACGCTAAGGGAAAGGACGTTGTTAGCACCTTCCGCATCCTTGAAGTAATCGGTCAGTCCGATCTCGTAGGTTGCATCGATTGTCAGGAATAGTAAGTCCAGACCGACTCCCAAATTTCCACCCCAGGTAAGTCGGTTCAGGTTATCGACATCAAATGCAAAATCAGGGGCTTCATTCACACCGAGGACGTAGGTAGGGGAGACACCACCATAAGCTCTCAAACCTAGGATTTTCAAACCGATATTCATCGGAACCTTAATGCTTTGAATTTGGGTTTCGCCTTCAAAACGAAAATCGTCGCGGTTCTCGATCTCGTTGGTTAAACCGGCTTTATTACTGTAGAAGTGAATGCCAGGACTAAAATACAAGCCCTTTCCGACACGAAAGTCCAAACCAGCATTCCATCCGGCGCGAACATCGGTTCTTAAATCACCTAATTCTGCTTCAATGCCCGATACGTTGACGCCAACTTTGGGATTAATGGCAACCTGCGCACTCATTTGCGTTGCAACGAAAAGTGCTGCGGTCATACATAAGAACTTAATAGATTGTTTCATTTTAATTTAGGTTTTTGTTCATTACTATGATGCACTATTAACGGCATTAAACTGTTAATTGACGCCTAACAAGTGAGGGATTACGGTTAAATTAGCGTTAAACTGCAGTAGGATTGTTAAATGATGTTAAAAAATTAGTAATCAACATGATAGATTCATCAGGAATTTCTGAACCCACCTTGTTGCTCGATGTTGAAAAGTGTCGAGCGAATCTGGAGAGAATGGCTACCAAGGCCAAAGAAAACAACGTGATTTTACGTCCTCATTGCAAAACACACCAATCTCACGGAATAGCTCGATGGTTTCGAGACTTTGAAATTGATAGGATTACTGTTTCTTCGGTGAAAATGGCCCATTACTTTGCCAACGACGCCTGGCGAGACATTACAATCGCTTTCCCACTCAACATCAGGGAAATCAAAGCGATTGATGAGCTAGCGAGTCAAATTGACTTAAAACTGATCGTTGAAAACCCGGAAAGCGTTGCTGCGCTAGCTTCGACATTGAATCACCATCTCCAGGTTTTCATAAAAGCGGACATTGGGTATGGACGCACGGGCATCGCTGACCCGGCGTCGCCGCTCATCGAGCAAATCTTACAAGAGATCGATCGCAGTTCAAAAATCAGTTTCCTTGGCTTTCTTGGCCACGCCGGTCACAGCTACAAATGTCGGAGCCATCAAGAAATTCAAGTAGTGCACGAGAACAGTATCTCCAGGATACAGGCATTCAGAAGTCGTTATCGGGATCAATTCCCCGATCTGACCATCTCGGTAGGAGACACCCCGACCTGCAGCGTAATGAATCAATTTTCGGAAATCGACGAAATCAGGCCGGGCAACTTTGTATTCTACGATTTAACGCAGTGGCAAATCAGTTCCTGTCGATTAGGCGACATTGCCGTTGCAATTGCATGCCCGGTGGTGGCTCGCCATGAATCGCGCAACGAACTTGTCATCTACGGAGGAGGTGTTCATCTTTCAAAAGACCGACTGCAAATGCCAGATGGACGAACCATTTTTGGATTGGTGGGCACCTGGCGAAATAGTGAGTGGCAGATACGGCCTGAGGCTTCCTACCTTCGCTCTCTTTCGCAAGAACACGGTATCATCGTCGCAAATGAAGAATTGATGCAATCTGTCCGGGTCGGTGATCTTCTCCCCATCGTTCCAGTGCATTCCTGCATGGCTGCCAATTCGATGAAGAAATTCTTAACGGTCAACGGTGAAGCCATCAACATGATGTCTTAGTTGGAACTTATATAGATTACGGGGAGTTGAAAAAGGGAACAAATTGATACTCCGATTAACCTTATGAAAGATTTTAAAGAAGAATTGGACTTGATCAGATCACAGTATGGTCAACCCAATGCTCAACGTCGGAAAAAGTTGATCAGGTATGTAATCAGAACTTTGATTGCCATCCTTCTGTATGTCATTTTTTGGGACCACAAATGGGTTCGTTGGACCCTGACCGGGTATATACCATTGAATCTGCTAGGGTTATTGTCCATTGTAGCCTGGAATCATATCCTTGAGAACCGGTTACAAAAGATTGAGGACAAGATGGGTGACATCGATCAAGAAACCTCCTAAACAGTTTCTTTTTTATGGGCATCTGCCATTTCTCCCAAGCTTCCGAAGTGAAAGTTAAGGGTTGGCATTTCTTTCGGAACCGCAGTAGCTCCCCAACCTTCCTGTCCCTTTCTACGGTCTATCCAAGCTTTTGCCAATCCGATGTTGGTTGCTGGGATGTGATCGTGATAAATGCTCTGAGCAGTATGCAGAATTTGTGAAGGTCTGATATCGTCTTTAGCAAGTTCATTCAACATGTATTGGAAATTGTTGGGGTTGGGTTTATAACTTCCGATATCCTGGGCAGTGAAGATGTAGTCGAATATCACTTCAAGTCGTTTGTTACTGCCGGCAAAACTTACTCGATCAACGTTGGAAAGAATCACTAACTTGTAATGTTTTTTCAAATATTTTAACGCCTCTACGGAGTCGGTAAAGGCAGGCCAATTCGGTACGCTGCTTGCAAATGTTTGCCAGTCCTCCGGCGATATAGCGACCTGATAATGCGTAGCCAATCTTCTATACACCTCCGCAAGGATCTTTGAATAGAGGAGTTGGGGGGTCGATCGTTCCTGTTCTGATTCTAAACGAGCAAATGTTTGTAAAAGCTCCTCATCAGTTGGAGGGTTTGCAATCTTGCTGCGCAAGCTTGACAGACTGTCGAGTATACCCGCCTCCCAATCGATCAGCGTGCCATAACAATCAAAAGAAAGGACGGTGAAGTCTGATAGTTTCATTGCCATTTCAGATTTGGATTTGCAAAATTGAGCAACTAGTTACTTATCTTTGCGGGAAATTACCAAAAATGAGGAACAATATTGTTGCCATTGTGGGGAGGCCGAATGTGGGCAAATCGACGCTTTTCAACCGATTGATTGGTGGCCGACAAGCAATTGTGGATGACATAAGTGGGGTGACTCGTGATCGTCATTACGGAACGAGCTTTTGGAATGGTAAAAACTTTGTCGTAATTGACACCGGCGGTTTCGTTCAGAATTCAGACGATGTTTTTGAGGCAGCGATTCGCTCTCAGGTCAACATTGCTATTGAAGAAGCTGCGGTTCTTATATTTATGGTGGATGTTACAACCGGGATCACGGATCTGGACGAACAAATAGCTCAAATGTTACGGCGTTCTAACAAGGAAGTCCTTCTTGCTGTCAATAAAGCAGAAAATACCCAACGCCTACTGGATGCTAATGAGTTCTGGAGCCTGGGCTTCGAGGACACCTTTTTCTTGTCCTCTCTGACCGGAAGTGGAACCGGAGATTTACTAGACGCCGTTGCCGAGCGGATTTCTGAGGAAGAAGAAGACGATTCGGAATTGCCTAAATTTGCCATTATCGGCCAACCAAACGTAGGAAAATCATCTTTCACCAATGCCCTACTTGGAGAAGAGCGCAATATCGTAACCGATATTGCTGGCACCACCCGGGACTCCATCCACACCAGGTACTCCAAATTTGGGAAAGATTTCATACTGGTTGATACTGCCGGTATCCGAAAAAAGGCAAAAGTACACGAGAATCTGGAGTTCTATTCCGTTATGCGAGCCATTAGGGCCATCGAGGAAGCAGACGTCTGTTTTATTCTAGTTGATGCCCAGCACGGGGTCGAAATGCAGGACGTCAATATTTTCCGGTTGGCACAGCGGAGGAATAAGGGTGTTGTGCTTCTAGTTAACAAATGGGATTTGGTAGAAAAGGAAACCAACACCGCTCGCGATTTTGAAAAAGAAGTAAAGGAGCGCTTGGCCCCCTTCAATGACGTACCCGTGATCTTTATTTCTGCGTTGGAAAAACAACGGATTTTCAAGGCAATTGAAGTCGGTATCGAGGTTTATAACAATCGGCGACAAAAGATCAAGACATCAGAACTCAATGATATCATGCAGGCCGCCATTGACCGTTATCCTCCACCTTCTCATCGCGGAAGATTTGTAAAGATCAAATACGTCACGCAATTACCAACCTATTATCCGGCATTTGCCTTCTTTTGTAACAACCCTAAGCACATCAAGGAGAGTTATAAAAACTATCTAGAAAATCAATTGCGCAAGCATTTTAATTTTACGGGAGTTCCAATGACCATCTATTTTAGGAAAAAATAGAAACGACAGACACTTATGCCAATTACAGACACTCACTTCGAAGGAGTCAAGATATTTGAACCCAAGATATGGGAGGATGCCCGGGGATACTTTTTTGAAAGCTACAATCTTGAAACACTAAGGTCACATGGCATCGATGTTTCTTTTGTCCAAGACAATCAAGCACAATCGAGCTTCGGAGTGCTGCGGGGCTTGCACTACCAGGTTGGCTCATTCATGCAGGCTAAATTGGTACGTGTCTTGGAAGGAGAAGTTTTGGATGTCATCCTCGATATCAGGCCAACATCATTCACTTATGGTCAATGGCTGGGGGTCCGACTGAGCGCTGAAAATAAAAAACAATTGTTCATCCCAAGGGGATTTGCTCATGGCTATGTCGTACTCAGTAAAAAGGCCACCTTTTTCTATAAGTGCGATAATTATTATTCTAAGGCACATGAAGGTGGTATTCGCTTTAACGATCCCAACTTACACATCAACTGGGAAATCCAGGAGAATGAGATGATCTTGTCAGAAAAGGATCTTGTTTGGCCAGTGTTAGGTCAACACCGACCAATTGGCAATTAACAATCGCCCAACTAGGCAACTTCGGCTTTTTCCCGGGTGATTAATTTTCGTCGCTCCGGACCGGTCGAAACCATAGTTATTGGCACACCAAGTCCCTCTTCGATCTTCTCCAAGTAAGTTTTGAGTGGTGCGGGAAAATGATCAAAGTCTGTAATGTCATCTAAAGGTTGTTGCCAGCCTGGATGATGCTCGTAGATCGGTTCAAGATTGTCCGCGGTAATATCGTAAGGCAACAAATCGGTTGTATCACTGCCAACTCGGTAAGCCGTCGCCACACCAATCTGCTCGAGTTTATCCATAACGTCTATCTTGGTCACTACTAGTTGAGTAACTCCATTGACCATACAAGTATAGCGCAATTGAGGAAGATCGAGCCAGCCACACCGTCGAGGTCGGCCCGTCGTCGCCCCGAACTCTGCTCCTTCCCTCCGCAGGAATTCACCGATTTCGCCGTTCAACTCCGTCGGAAAAGGCCCAGACCCTACTCGAGTACAATAGGCTTTAGAAATGCCGATCACCTCTCCAATTTTAGAAGGCGGGACCCCCAAACCAATGCATACGCCAGCCGTAATCGTGTTGGAAGATGTTACGAAAGGGTATGTTCCATAATCGATGTCCAGCATTGACCCCTGGGCTCCTTCGGCCAAAATCCGCTTACCTTGTTTCAAGGCCTCGTTGAGGTAATACTCGCAATCGACCTGAGGCAGTGATTTCAACAATTGAACATCTCGAAGCCACTTCTCTTCTTCAGTCGCCAAGTCGAAATCAATGGTTGGGTAAATCGATAATAACTTGAGATGCTTTTGCTTAAGAGAATTGTATTTTTCGAGAAAATCTGGAGCGTTCAAATCACCAACGCGCAAGCCGTTTCTTCCCGTTTTATCCATATAAGTCGGGCCGATCCCTTTTAGAGTAGATCCAATCTTTGCCACTCCCTTGGCATTTTCAGAAGCGGCATCCAGGAAACGATGCGTGGGGAGGATCAGGTGAGCCTTTTTGGCTACCAATAATCTGCCTTCAACATGGACATTTACTTGTTCCAGGCCCTTTATTTCGCGCGCAAGCGTGATCGGATCGATCACTACTCCATTGCCAATGATATTCAATTGGTTATCGCGGAAAATTCCGGATGGAACGGTATGCAATACAAATTTTTGATTGTCAAATTTCAGTGTATGACCTGCATTCGGTCCACCCTGAAATCGCGCCACAATATCGTAGTTCGGGGCAAGAAAATCGACGATTTTACCTTTTCCTTCATCTCCCCATTGCAAACCTAAAATCACATCAACACTCATTTCAGTTCTTTTTTGATTTTAGATTACAAGCACCATCGCACTTCCCATAGAGATTTAGTGAATGGTGAGTTATCTTAAATTTCAAAAGTTCCCCCATCATGTTTTTGATCTGCTGGATCCTGGGGTCACAAAATTCCAAAACTTTGCCGCAATCTACACATATTAAATGATCGTGCTGCTTAAAACCATAAGATTTTTCATACTGGGCAAGGTTTTTCCCAAATTGGTGCTTTTTCACCAAATCACAATTCACGAGAAGCTCCAGGGTATTGTAGACCGTTGCACGGCTAACCCGGTAGTTTTGGTTTTTCATGTGAATGTACAATGCCTCTGCATCGAAGTGATCCGTCCGTTTATAGATTTCCTCTAAAATGGTATATCTCTCGGGCGTCTTTCTGAGGTTGTTCTTTTCCAGATAACTGGAGAAAATGTTTTTGACCTCTTCAATAGTATTTTCGATAATATTTATCACTTTATTATGTTTTTCCCTGTTGTGCCGGTCGCCTGATCGCAACAGTAGTTTAATTACCTTTTTATTCTACTCGAACCACAGAGGAGATGTTGTCCAATTTTTGCAATGTTCGAATAACGATGTTCAGTTGGTCAATGTTCCCCACCAAAAGGCTGATTCGACCTTTAAAGTAGCCTTCATTTCCTTCAATTGCAAAAGAACGGATGTTTAAACCCAAAGAACTCGAAATTTTATTGGTCAATTGCTCGATTACTCCCGGACCGGCGTCGATCCCTGTGATTTTCAAATCGGCGACGAAACTGGTATCGGTAGTCGTCAGCCATTCTGCTTTCATAACTCGATAACTGTAATTAGCCATTAAGTTGGTCGCATTTGGACAATTCACCCGATGGATCTTCAATCCGGCACTCATGGTCAAATAGGCAAAAACAGCGTCACCTTGAACGGGATTGCAACAATTGGCAAAGGAGTAGCTGAACTGTTCGGAAGGTTCGCCGTTAATTAACAATTTTGGCTTACCGAGAATCTTTTTCCGCTTCGGTTTACTGATCACTAACTCCGGCTTTGGAGTAGGGGGTGCCGGTAATTCTTCTTCAACCCTGATCTTTACCAAACGGTTCTCCCTCACTTCAAATACTTTAAATATATCAGAGATGGTTAGGTTCTCCATCGCGATCTCATAATAGAGATCTACATGAGAATTAAAATCATAGTGTTTGACCAAGGTTTCAACACCATCTTCATAGTGCGTCATTTTTACATTCCGGAACTTTCGTTCCAGGGCCTCTTTCCCCAATTCTCCCGTCTTTCTTCGTTCTTCCTTCATGGCCGACCGGATTTTAGCCCGGGCCTTTCCCGTGGAGACGAGCTTCAGCCAGTTTTCCGATGGTTTCTGGTTGGGGTTAGTAATCACCTGGACCTGATCTCCATTTTGCAGCTTATACCCCATGGGCACCAATTTGTTGTTCACTTTCACTGCTCCACAATGGTAACCAATATCGGTGTGGATCATAAAAGCAAAATCAAGTGCAGTAGCCCCTTTAGGCAAAACCCTCATATCTCCCGTGGGTGTATAAATGTAAACTTCCTCATTGAATAAATTGTTGGCCTTGAAGTCTCCTAAGAATTGTACGGCATCCGTATTGGGATCGTCCAGGATCTCACGAACGCCGTCTAACCACCGTTCGAAAACATCGGGTTGATTAGAAATTCCCTTGTATTTCCAATGTGCAGCATACCCTTTTTCTGCGATCTCATCCATTCGCTCGGTTCTGATCTGCACCTCTACGAAGCGCCCCTGGGGTCCGATCACGGTAGTGTGGAGAGATTCATAACCATTGGACTTAGGGACTGTAATCCAGTCTTTCAGTCGTTCGGGTATGGGCGTGTGAACATCAGTTACAATGGAATAAACCTGCCAACAAGCCAGTTTCTCTTTATCATAAGGCACATCGAGTATGATCCGGATGGCAAAAAGGTCATAAATCTCTTCAAACGAAACTTTCTTGGTCTTTATCTTATTCCAAATCGAATAGATGGATTTAGGTCTGCCGGTAATCTGGTAATGAAAACCTGTTTGGTCTAAGCTTTCCTTTAAGGGCCTGATAAATCGATTGATGTATTTATTGCGTTCTTTTTTGGTTTCGTTGAGTTTGCGAGCTATCTCATGATAGTTTTGAGGATCCGTTACTTTCATGCAGATATCCAAAAACTCAGTTTTCAGTTTATACAAACCCAACCGGTGTGCAAGCGGTGCGTAAATATAGCTCGTTTCTGCGGCCACTTTCAATTGTTTATGGGGGGGCATCGCACCGATGGTCCGCATATTGTGTAAGCGATCGGCTATCTTGATCAAAACAACTCGAACATCTTCGACCAATGTACTGAGTACCTTTTTGAAATTCTCGGCCTGGGGACTGTGCTGACAATACGCACTATCGAGTTTGGTCAACCCATCGACAATCTTTCCAATTCTGGGGCCAAATTCTTCTTTAATTTCCTCCAATGTCACCGAAGTATCTTCAACCACATCATGGAGCAACGCACAGGCAAGAGCAGTGGGTCCCAAGCCAATTTCTTCCGCACAAATCGTCGCTACAGCAATGGGATGCAAGATATAAGGCTCTCCCGACTTTCGACGTTGTTCCTTATGAGCATCTACAGCAAGTTCATAGGCCTTCCGAATCAGGACCTTATCCTCTTCCGACAACTCTGACTTGATCGACCTAAGCAAATTCCGGTAAGCGCTTTTGATCAGCCTTGTCTCATCATTCTGAATTACTGCAACCTCTGCCATAAAATTTGATTTTATAAATTCGTGGAAACCAGTGCCATCTAGGTGCAATTCTGGCAATTTCCCTGCTAAAGCTTGCTATTAAAGTCGATTAGAAAAATTGAGATCTGGTTCAACCTGGTGTGTTCCCTACAAATCTAATAAAAATATATCTCATAAACACACTCTTTTTATTTCTCTAATACAATTAGCAACACTAGCTTTGAAAACAAGTTTAGTATTGATCCATTCCTACTCCAAAGGAACTATTAACCAGGATTTTATATATCTTTACACTGTTTTTAGGAATCGCTTCCATTAATCACTTCCTCAGATCGATTCTACTTGAAATGTTCCCGTGTTTCTACGAACTACACATTTATTTTTTGCAATCTCGATTTTTTCTAAAAAAGATTATATCTTTGCATCGCTTTTTACAAAACGCGGGTGTGGCGGAATTGGTAGACGCGCTAGACTTAGGATCTAGTGCCGCAAGGCGTGGGGGTTCGAGTCCCTCCACCCGCACTCTTTTAAAATGGGGTTTAGTGCTTTTGCAATTCCAGATCTTATGAGCAGAAGTACCAGAAACTGATTCAATGTTACTTCCAATAATAATTATTCAACGCAAGAAAGCGAAAAATGGTCCCGACACCCCGGGACTTTTTAGTTCACAGGAAAATATTTTCTAATTCTAAGTCCGTTGTCATGCCCAAAGTCTTAAGAGAAGATGTTGATAATCTTAATAGCATCTTGACCGTCGTTGTCGAAAAAGCAGACTACCAGCCAAAATTTAAGTCAGAGCTTAATAAATATAAGAATCAGGCCCACCTCAAAGGCTTCAGAAAGGGAAAAACCCCCATTAGCGCCATCAAAAAAATGTTTGGTAAAGGCGTTTTATCGGAAATCGTAAACGATTTATTCCAGAAAGAGCTGTTCAAGTACATTGACCAAGAGAAATTAAACATACTGGGGCAGCCGCTCTTAGTCAAAGACCAGGAACAACTTGACATCGACATGAAGTTCATGGGCGACTACGAATTGAAGTTCGAGATTGGCATTTCACCGGATTTCGAACTCAGTGGTTTTGATGAAAAGTCGGCCTATACCTATTATAAAGTCGAAGTTCCCAACGAGACCATCGACAAAGAATTAGATGACCTGCGTCAAAGAGCAGGTACCATGACCAACCCAGAGGATGATATTCAGGAAAATGACACGGTGACACTGGCAGTAAAGGAGCTCGAGGGAAAAAAAGTGAAGGAAGGTGGTGTCGAAGGCCAGTTCAGCATTCTCATGGATCGGATTGCCAAGAAAAAAGTGAAGAAAGAATTCCTCTCGAAGAAAAAAGGAGATACACTAGAGGTCAATCTGTTTGAGCTTGAAGATCTTAGTTCTGGCAAGGCATCCCCCGAAGACCCGGAAGCTTTTGTAAGAAAGTATTACTTGAATCTCGAAGAAGGAGATGACCGGGAAATCAATCCTACATTTGAAGCTTCGATTGTAGATGTCATGCGGCGTGAAGATGCGGAGATGGATCAAGCCTTCTTCGATCAGGTCTTTGGAGAAAACAAGGTAAAGACGGAAGAAGAGGCTCGAGAACTGATGCGTACGGATTACGAAAAACACTTCGACCTGCAGGCCGACTCGTTGTTGTACAAGACTGTAAGTGATGACCTTACTGACAAACATGCGCTTCCACTTCCCGACAACTTTCTAAAACGGTGGCTTGAAACCACTAATGAGAAAGTATCTGAACAGAAGATAGAAGAGGAATATGACAAATTTGCTCGCCAGATGCAATGGACATTGGTGAGATCGAAGCTGGTTGAGAAGTTCGAAATAAAAGCAGAAGAATCGGAATTAGCAGATAAAGTAAAAGCCAGCATTCTACCCTATTTAGGGTATATGCAGAATATGGATGACGGCATGCTCAACCAATTTGTTGAACGTACGTTGAATGATCCAAACCAGTATTCGAAATATTACGAAGAGGTAGTTTCAGAAAAACTACAAGGTGCCATCAAAGAGGCCGTCTCACTAAAAGAAGAGGTGGTGACGAAAGAAAAATTTGAAGAACTAATGGCAGAGGCCCAAAAGGACAATCAGTTAAAAAGTCCCAATTTCACAGAAGAAGAGGAATAATTTCAACCACAAACTACTCAAATTGTTATTATTCTGTTTTTTTGCGGTATATTGAAACCTAACGCCCCCAAATGCTTCAGATCCTTATCTACAGAAAATGAGCTTGGAGACCACTAATCCACGGTGAATAAAAGCTAAATTGAACTGAGCGATGATTTAGTTGTTATCAAACTTAATTGACTGCTCGGCGAGGAAGCCAAAGCGGCAAGATGACGATAATATTGTAAATTCGAAAAAAAATCAATATGATACCGAAGAATGAATTCTTGAAATATGCTACTAAGCACCTGGGAATGAGTAGTACAAGAGTTGAAGACTATGCGAAATACAGTTTAAAAAATGTGACGCCGTACATTATTGAAGAACGCCAGTTAAATGCCACTGTACTGGATGTATTCTCACGGCTCATGATGGATAGAATAATCTTTTTGGGAACGCCGGTATACGATGACATCGCAAACATCATTCAGGCTCAACTTCTTTTTCTTCAATCCAGTGATCCGAAAAGGGACATCAGCATGTATATCAACAGCCCTGGCGGTTCCGTTATTGCGGGATTGGGAATTTACGATACTATGCAATACGTATCTCCGGATATGAGCACTATTTGTACGGGCCTTGCCGCGTCTATGGGCGCAGTTTTGCTTTCGGCCGGAACGGAGGGAAAAAGAACATGTTTGTATCACAGTCGCGTTATGATACACCAGCCATTGGGAGGCATGCAGGGTCAAGTGACCGAAATGGAGATTTACTACAAATTAATCAAGGAACAACAGAAAGAATTGTACGATATACTCGCCCACCACACTGGCCAACCCTATGATAAGATCCAAGCGGATTGCGATCGGGACAACTGGATGACCGCCAATGAAGCCAAAGAATATGGACTGGTCGACGAAGTAATCGGAAACAAACATGGCAATAACGGGGCTGATGAAGCCTAAAGCATTTTGAATTATGCGTAGAAGCAAACAAAATTTCAGGTGTTCCTTTTGTGGAAAAGATAAGTCAGAGGCCCTCATTCTCATTGCCGGTATTGACGGCCACATCTGCGAAGTCTGCGTAGAACAAGCAGGCGAAATACTCGAAGAAGAATTGTACGGTCGCAAACGCAGCAGTAAAGAAAGTGATTTTGCACTACCTGATATGGTCACTCC
Source organism: Saprospiraceae bacterium (assembly GCA_028284395.1). Lineage (GTDB taxonomy): Bacteria > Bacteroidota > Bacteroidia > Chitinophagales > Saprospiraceae > JANQRV01. The sequence continues at coordinate 67,424 of JANQRV010000402.1, read as the reverse complement.
AATGGAGATTAAGGCACATTTGGATCAATATGTCATAGGTCAACAGGATGCCAAGAAAGTACTTTCCGTAGCGGTATACAACCATTATAAGCGGCTTCGTCAACCCTCACAAGGCGATATAGAGATTGAAAAATCCAATATTCTTTTCGTGGGGCGAACCGGTACTGGAAAAACACTTCTGGCCAAGACCATAGCCAAATTCCTAAATGTGCCATTTGCGATTGTAGACGCTACGGTCTTTACAGAGGCTGGATACGTGGGAGAAGATGTAGAAAGTATTTTAAGTCGTCTTTTACAAGTTTGTGATTACGATGTGGCGGCGGCTGAACGTGGAATCGTATACATCGATGAAATCGATAAGATTTCCCGTAAGAGTGACAACCCTTCGATTACCCGGGATGTCTCCGGAGAAGGCGTACAACAGGCCATGCTTAAAATGCTAGAGGGGACGGAAGTAAATGTGCCCCCACAGGGTGGTCGAAAGCATCCTGAGCAAAAACTGGTGAAGGTCAACACAGAAAAAATCCTTTTCATTTGTGGTGGTGCCTTCGATGGAATTGAAAAAATCATTGCACGGAGGGTCAATACCCAAGTAATTGGTTACAAATCGACCGATCTTGATTGGATCGACCGAGACAATTTGCTCCAATACATCAATCATCAGGATCTCAAGAGGTTTGGCTTGATTCCAGAATTAATTGGACGTCTTCCAGTTTTGACCTACCTCAAGCCTTTAGATATAGAAACGCTCCAAAAAATTCTGGTGGAACCTCGCAACTCCCTGCTCAAACAATACAAGAAATTGTTTGAACTAGAGGACATCAAATTGGTTTTTGCTGATGATGCCATAGAATACATTGCTGAGAAAGCGCTCGAATTCAACCTCGGAGCCAGGGGCCTACGCTCTATTTGCGAGGCTATCATGACGGACGCCATGTTTGAACTTCCCTCACAAAAAGAAGTGAAGATTTTTAAGGTAGACAAAAAATACGCAGAGGAAAAATTGACTCGATCTAATCTAAGTCATCTGAAAGCTGCATAAGATAAAATATACCTTCAATTTACAGGCCACATCTGGAAAGCAGATCGTGGCCTTATTTTATGGAGTCAATTGTCCAATTGGCAATTCTACTATTATCTTTAACAGAAAAACAGATTGAGATACTTTATCAAGCTAGCTTATAACGGTGCGAATTATTTTGGATGGCAGCGACAACCGGAGCAGCTCAGTGTACAAGAGGTTATTGAATCCGCTTTGTCGACCATTTTAAATACCCCCACAGCTGTTACCGGTTGCGGGCGTACTGATACCGGTGTTCATGCCTCGCAGTACTATTTACATTTCGATCACGAAAAATCTTCATTGCCCGCCAACTTCCAATTTAGGCTCAACAAGTATTTGCCGCCTGACATCGCTATCCTCAATATATTCCCCGTTCCTTCGGGAGCCCATGCCCGGTATGACGCTTATTTTCGAAGTTATACCTATCACCTGAACTTCAATAAAGATCCCTTCCATTTAAAAACCCGTTATCACTTCCCGGCGGGTAATAAGCTGGACCTTTCGGCCATGCAGAATGCTGCTGCCCTTCTTTTGAATTTCCGTGCATTTTATCCATTTTGCAAAACCGGGCACGACGCCAAAACCATGGACTGCGAACTCCATCAGTCGGAGTGGATTTTAAATGAAGATCAAACCGGTTTGCTCTTCCGAATTTCCGCCAATCGGTTTCTTCGGGGTATGGTACGCCTCATAGTAGGAATGAGCCTGAATGTAGGCTTGGGAAAATTATCGATTACCGAAGTACAACAAGCGCTGGAAACCCAATCCAGACTTCAAAAAAGTTTGAGTGTCCCCCCCGATGGGCTTTACCTAACCGAAGTCAGATATCCAGAATCGGTTTTTACTTCCATAGTTCATAATATCTAGTCGCAACCGCTCCAAAGTCCTGATATCGGTCCGAAGAACTATTAAAATCAAGAATCAGTGGCCGTCCGGCACTGGCCTGAATAAACAGGTCAAACAAAAGATTTAAGGCGCCGAATCTACGACCGGCAGGAGATTCGACCGGGACTAGACTTACTGCTCGATTGTGACTGAAAAGAAAGAAGTTGACGGCCTGCAAATTCCCCTGCTGATCGAGTATTCCAGAACCACTGCCCCAGCCTCGATGCAAGGCATTGTACATAATTCGTTGTAAGGCATGAAATTTAAACTCTTTATCCTTCCGTCGATCGACGGAATGTTGCTTGTAGAAGGCTGCTATTTTTTCAGGTTTCAAGTTATTAGTCGCCTTAAAAGTCCCGCTTGGGCGTTCGAAATCAGCCATGCGTCCCTGATAATTCGCTGCCAGCGATTCGTATGGTTGATTCAACAACAATTGAAAATTGGTACGATCAATCGTCCGCATCCCCCATTCCACTATCGGTTGATTGCGTTCATTCAGGCGAATGACGCCCTTACCAAATTCAGGCGGAATTTTGTCGAGGAAAGTCCGGAGTCGTTTTGGGGATAAGATGTTAACGGAAAAGAGTCCCAACTCTCGGGCTAAAAGTGGGTGATACAAGAATTTCTTTTTCCAAAAATTGGTTGCCCAGATTACAGGAAAGACGGATTCATAATCTCCCTCAATCAGGCCGCCCCAATCTTTGGTGAGGCAGTCTAAGTACCATTTGTATCCAAAAATATTGCCATTGGCCGCAAAGTGAACACAACTGTTCCACTTTACCTTATCGACATCTTCTCTTGAGACATATTTGATATCCATGCAGACGTAATCGGTTTTGAGTCAATCGATCGAAAACCGATTTGATCAGGATGAAATAGAATTCGCATAAAGTGGATATCCTTCCATAAATTGATTTACCTCCCTTCGGACTTCCCCAATGAGTCCTTCATCTTCTATATTGGTTATGATGCGATCGATCCAATCAACCACTCTTAGACAGGCATCTTCATCGAATCCACGGGTCGTAATAGCAGCGGTGCCAACCCTCATGCCGGAAGTCACAAAGGGCGACTGCGTATCGAAGGGCACCATATTCTTATTGATGGTGATATCGGCTTTTACCAGTGCATTTTCTGCCGCCTTACCGGTTACCCCTTTCGAACGCAAATCAATCAGCATCAAGTGATTATCAGTACCCCCGGAGATAACTTCGTAGCCTTTGGCAAGAAAGGCTTTAGCCATTACTTGAGCATTGTCGATCACTTTTTGACCATAGGCCTTGAAAGAAGGTTGCAGCGCCTCTCCAAAAGCTACCGCTTTTGCAGCGATAACGTGTTCTAACGGCCCCCCCTGCATACCAGGAAAGACTGCACTATTCATAATTGCGGACATTTTGATGGGGTTCCCTTTTTTAGTTTTCCGTCCCCAAGGATTTTCGAAGTTTTCCCCTAGCATAATGATACCTCCCCGGGGGCCGCGCAGTGTCTTGTGGGTAGTGGAAGAAACAATATGGCAATGCTTCATAGGATCATTCAAAAGTTTTGCGGCGATCAATCCGGCGGGATGTGCAATATCTGCCAATAGTAAAGCTCCTACTTGGTCAGCAATCGCGCGAAACCGTCGGTAGTCCCAATCTCTTGAATAGGCGGAGGCACCACAAACGATCAGTTTGGGCCTCACCTCCAGCGCTTTTGCCTCCACCTTGTCCATATCGATAGTACCGGTATCTTTCTCAACACCATAAAAATGAGGCTCATATACTTTACCGGAAAAATTAACGGGCGAACCATGAGACAGATGACCTCCGTGTGCCAGATCAAACCCTAAAATACGGTCGCCGGGTTGCAATACGGCCAAAAAGATAGCGGCATTTGCCTGAGCTCCAGAATGGGGTTGCACATTGGCATAAGCAGCTCCAAATAATTCTTTCAGTCGATCGATAGCCAGTTGTTCGATCTCATCAACTACTTCACACCCTCCATAATATCTTTTTCCAGGATACCCTTCTGCATATTTATTGGTAAGACAAGTGCCCATAGCATCTAGAACTGCTTGACTAGTAAAGTTTTCGGAAGCAATTAACTCCACCCCTTTTCTTTGCCTATCCAATTCATTTTCGATCAAGCTAAAAACTCTATTATCTTTTTGCATTTCAAATTGTTTAATTTTCGCGGCAAAGGTACAATAATTATGTATCTAAATGCCTTTATTCGTTGACACCCTTACAAGATCATACCTGTAATACCCTTCTAATAATAAGACTAAAAGTATTGGTACGATTTTCGGCAAAAAAGGATACGGGCGGTCAAGACAATAAGACCATATAAACTATAATTGATGCGGCAGAAAGTAATTATCCAACTTATTGTATGTTTCTTCTTCCACGTAATGATGAGTGAAGCTAGAACCGCCCGCTATCGGGCTATGTGGAGGCAGAATCCTGCCACAACAATGGTTATTGGCTGGGATCAGGTTTCGGGCTCCAACCCAACACTTTTTTACGATGTCAGGGACCATGGAAAAAGTACGAGTCAGTATGCCTTTTCAAGCAAACCAGATAAAATTTTGAATGGCAAGGGCATGAACAACCATTTTGTTCGACTGACGGGGTTAAAGCCAAACACGATCTACTATTTTATCATAAGAGATAGTGAAGGTACGAGTCGACGAATGTCCTTTCAGACTGCTCCAGACCTGCCGACGCATCCGCTGTCCATTATTGCGGGAGGTGACTCCAGAAATCACCGAGATGCGAGAATCCGCGCAAACCGCCTGGTCAGCAAATTAAGACCCCATTGTGTCATGTTTTCCGGAGATATGACCGAGAGAGACAATTCCGAGCAGTGGGTCCAATGGTTTGACGATTGGCAAAAGACCATCGGCAGCGATGGTCGGCTGTTTCCTATCATCGTGACCAGGGGTAACCATGAGTCCAGCAATGAAACATTAGTCAAACTCTTTGACATCAAAAACCCGGACCTTTATTATGCCTTGAACCTCGGTGGATCTCTGGTTCGGATCTATACATTAAACTCCAATATTCCATCCGGTGGACAGCAACGAATTTGGTTGGCAAACGACCTTGAAGCCAACGAAAATACTACTTGGAAGTTTGCCCAGTATCACAATACAATGCGGCCGCATTGCAGCACCAAAGACGAACAAAATCAGTTGATTGTGGATTGGGCAACGCTATTCCACAAATACGGGGTCAACCTCGCCGTCGAATCGGACGCCCATGTCGTCAAGTGGACTTACCCCATCAGGCCATCCAGGGCTCCGGGGAGTGAGGAAGGTTTCATACGAGACGATCGCAACGGCACTGTTTACGTAGGAGAAGGTTGTTGGGGTGCTCCGCTACGCGAAAGCGATGACCCCAAATCTTGGACCCGTGACCGGGGCAGCTTTAATCAATTCAAGTTGATATTTGTCAATATGGAAAAGGTCGAAATCCGAACCCTGAAAACGGATCTGGTAGACCAAGTTGGAGAAGTAGATCCCTATGATGTTTTTGCCTTTCCGAGTGGATTGCGGAGTATTCTCTGGCAACCCCGGAATGGAAGCACGATTACTTTGCAAAATTACAACTATACAGGCCCTCCTCTTCTGTATGCCCAAGGCAAAACCAGGCCTCAACAAAGCCAGGGAAACCGAACCCCATCTGCTAAACAGCCGCGGATGCTCTCTCCCAACCCAGCAACGGGTGATGTAACCCTTCACTATACGATCAAAAGTGCTGCAGAAGTATCCCTCATTTTAACCGATGAACAGGAGAATGAGGTATCCCGATTTAGAATTGGCCGACATACGCCCGGTCAGTACACAAAATCAATTAACTTCAAGCAAATTTCGCGTGGCCGATACATTTTGATGATTGCAACGAACAATAGCATAATCAAGAAGTTTAATATAGACAACCAATAGTTGCATTCATCCAAGGTCAGTATTACGTTATATTTATGCCCGGAAAATTGTAGCTTGGTGCCACTGCCAGACCGAAACAAAATTGCCGTCAGCCGCTTTTTTCCCACTGAATGATCTTTAATGGTTAATTTTGTTGTTTTTGAAAACGAACTGAATTAAAAGGATGATCAAATCTTTGCATTCAATACAGCAACCCATTGCCAAAGAATTGAAGCAATTTGAGGTTCATTTCAGGGAAGCAATGCATAGCTCCGTTCCTCTCCTGGACAAGATCACCTATTACATTGTCCGAAGAAAAGGAAAGCAAGTCCGTCCAATGTTCGTTTTTCTATCGGCTAAACTATGTGGGGAAGTATCCGAGGCGACTTATACTGCCGCATCATTGGTAGAATTACTTCACACAGCGTCTCTTGTTCACGACGATGTGGTGGATGATGCCAACGAAAGAAGAGGTTTCTTCTCCATCAATGCGCTTTGGAAGAACAAAATTGCCGTCCTGGTCGGTGATTTTCTCTTCAGCAAGGCAATGGTGATTGCCCTCAAGAATAAACAAGCTCACTTGCTTGAACTGGGGTCAGACACTGTAAGTGTTTTGATTGAGGGCGAGCTATTACAAATAGAAAAAGCCAGAAGACTGGACATCAAGGAGACCGACTATTACGAAATCATCCGCAGAAAAACAGCCTCACTGATCGCATTCGCTTGCAGTGCCGGAGCGGCCTCCGTTACAACCGACCCAAGCCTGGTGGAAAAAATGCGCTTGTTTGGAGAGAAAATTGGAATTGCCTTTCAAATTAAGGACGACCTTTTTGATTTTGGAACCGACGACGTAGGCAAACCCCTTGGCATTGATATCAAGGAAAAAAAAATGACTCTTCCGCTGATTCACGCCCTGAATCAAACTACCAAAAAAGAGAAGAAGTACATAGTCAATTTGATCAAGAGATATAATAACCGGCCGGAAAAAGTCAGGGAAGTAATTGAATTTGTGCGAGCCAGCAATGGCCTTTCTTACGCACAGACAGCTATGATGGACTACAAGAATCAGGCCTTTGAATTATTGTCCGAATTTCCCCCATCCGCTACTCGCCAATCTTTGGAGGACTTGATCAGTTTTGTCACCGATCGAAAGAAGTAAACCGAAAAGACTTTGTTTTATGGATGGTATTCGGTGGATTGGCTATCGGGACGAACCGGAATCGGTTCTACAACAACCGTCCCATCTTCTCTAACTTCCACGTCCCGAATCGGCACCCCTTCCGGCAATTCATTTCCAATAGTTACAGCATTCAATTCGAAAGCATTGTGCCGTGCCTGGAGATAAATTTTTCCGGTACCCTGTTGATTTGGAGGAATGGATTGCAAAACCTGCCCCGTTCTTTCGAGAAGTGCTTTTGAACGCTGTTTGCTCGTTCCGCTTTGATAAATGGCCCATCCCGAAATAATGGCTACCAAGACACTAAAGCCAATGACTCCAACCAAGCCCAGGCCGGGAACCAATTGCTGCAGGATAACATTTAGCCAACCAAATATAAATAGCCCCATTAGGACTGCCGACTTAAAGTCGCTATCCTGCTGACTTTCTCCTGCTGAATTCTGGGAAGGAATAGCTTTGAAAAGGAAGTACATTAGTGTCAGTGCACTTGCTACACAAGCAATAACCCATGATAGTTGTTCCAGAACTCCCATCGAAGTCCACCATCGTGTTAGTTCCATTGAAAAAGGAATTTAATCATTTTTTCATGTGCAGGCGTTCTCAACCAAATCATGCGGTTGATTTACCACATTTTACTGCAAACACTTGTTCATTCGACGGTTTTACGCTGATAAAATAACACTTCAGGAGGTTAACTGCCTTGAGTTATCGACCAACCGGCAATTATTTTCGGCCAATTTGAGAAATAATTAGATCCAAATCTTTTTACCTTTGCAAAAAATCAGCACAATTACTACTCAAATAAAATTGATTCAGGAACTCATGGTTGAAGTAAAGTTATTTTCTGGCACCCAATCGGAATATCTTGCCGAAAAAATTGCCGATTTTTATGGCCAGGACCTGAGCAGTGTCACCATTCATAAATTCAGTGATGGAGAAATGCAACCGGTCATTAATGAATCGGTAAGAGGTGCCTATGTATTCTTCATTGCTTCCACTTTCTCTCCCACTGAGAACTTAATGGAACTCCTTTTGATGATCGATGCCGCTAAAAGGGCTTCTGCCGGCTACATTACTGCAGTTATTCCGTATTTCGGCTACGCACGGCAAGACCGCAAAGACAAACCAAGGGTTCCGATTTCGGCCAAGCTTATTGCCAATCTACTGGAAGCAGCCGGTGCTAATCGTATCATGACCATGGATTTCCATGCCGATCAGATTCAGGGCTTTTTTGACATTCCGACCGACCATTTGAAGAGCGCAGCTATCTATATTCCATATCTAGAAGAACAAGATCTATCCAATGTTACTTTCGCAGCACCGGATGTGGGTGGAGTAAAAAGAGCTAGAACCTACGCCAATCATTTTCATCGCACCCTGGTCATCTGCGACAAATACCGCAAGAAAGCCAATGAAATTGCGGACATGACCGTTATCGGAGATGTGGAAGGTGCGGATGTGATTCTAGTGGATGATTTGGTCGATACGGCCGGCACTCTTTGTCGGGCTGCCAACATCATAATGAAAAAAGGAGCTAAGAGCGTCCGGGCCTTGTGTACCCATCCGGTACTTTCTGGCAATGCTTACGAAAAGATTGAAGCATCAGAGCTGACGGAAATCATTGTTTGCGACACACTTCCCCTAAGAAAAGCCTCTCCCAAAATCAAGGTACTGTCAACGGGAAAACTCTTTTCCCGGGCGATCAGGAATACACATGAACACCGGTCTATTTCCGCATTATTCGTTGAACGCTAAGTTACCTATCACAATAATTGGTTTTTTCGGTAAGAAAAATTACCTTTGCATGCCCAAATCAAACGGGGAGAATGAATCGTTTATAAATATTTTTTAGAATGGATACTATTGCATTTGTTGGTTCTCAAAGATCCGAGCTGGGAAAGAAAGCTGCCAGACAAGCCAGAAGAGAAGGAAAGATCCCATGTGTGCTTTACGGAGGAGACGAGATCGTTCACTTCACCACCACATTGAACGATGTTAAGAAGTTGTTATACACTGCAGATTTTAGAATTGCCGAAATAGAGATCGAGGGTAAAAAATATAGAGCCATCGTCAAAGACTGGCAGGCGCATCCACTTACGGACAGTGTTGTTCACATCGATTTCCTTCAGATGGTCCCCGGGCGCAAAATCAACATAGAAGTACCAGTGAGATTCCGCGGTTCGTCGCCCGGTGAAAAACTGGGTGGAAAATTACTCCAATCAGTTCGTCGCGTAAAAATAAAGACTACGCCAGAAAAGTTGGTCGATAGTGTTACTTTAGATATTTCTAGTCTAGAGCTGGGGCAATCCATTCGGATTCGTGACATCGATCCCATCGAAGGTATTGAAATTATGAATGGGCCGAGTATTCCAGTAGCAATGGTTGAAATTCCACGTGCGCTGCGGAGTGCAGAGGCTGCTAAAGAAGCGACTGCTGAAACAGAGGAAGCTACTGCCTAAACTAGTGACAAAAGTGATTTCTATGTAGACCATACATTCAAATTCTACATAGAAATCAAGTAAATTGGGCCATTAATGTATTATTAATGGCCCAATTTCATATCATGCCTAAAGATCTGCAAGTCGCACTTGTCCAAAAAAATCTATTGTGGGAAGACAAAGATGCGAATCTCCTACAATTTGAAACAGTACTGCAACAGATTACTCCTTCTACCGATTTAGTGATTTTGCCCGAGATGTTTTCCACCGGGTTTTCTATGAATGCCGAGGCATTAGCGGAAGACATGGACGGCCCTACTGTCCAATGGCTCCGAAACATGGCGCGCAAGTACCAATTCGTTCTCACTGGCAGTATCATAATAGAAGTTAACAAAAGATACTACAATCGGCTGGTCTGGATGCGCCCCAATGGCCAATACAGCATCTATGACAAACGGCATCTCTTCACTTTTTCCGGAGAACACCTTACTTACACTGCCGGCCAAGAACACTTGTTGGTTGAGATCAATGGCTGGAAAGTAATGCCCCTGATCTGTTATGACCTAAGATTCCCCGTATGGAGCAGAAATAAAACCGATTACGACTTACTCATCTATGTTGCCAATTTTCCTGAAAAGCGTCGGGATGCCTGGAAAAGTTTATTAATCGCCAGGGCCATCGAAAACCAAGCTTACACCGTAGGTGTCAATCGGGTTGGAGTGGACGGAAACAACCATTCTTATTCCGGCGATTCGATGATAATCGACTACAATGGCCAAACCCTATCTAGTGCGGCGTATATAGAGAACATTCAATACGCCACGCTTTCCTACGCCGATCAACAGGTTTTTAGAACCAAATTTGCGTTTCTGAATGACCGGGATGAGTTTGAGATAATGAGAACCTGAGCCGAGAAGACTGTTCCATATACTAATCATGCGGTCTATCTCGTTTTGGTGAACATCTAAACCATTACATCCCTGTCCTATGTCTATCAAACCATCGAATCTACTATTCGTATTGCTGTACTGTTTTATGATCTCGAGTTGTACCGCTTTTCGGACCGTTTCCCCTTCGACCTCCGAAGTGATTGCCGCTACAAATCCAGCCGACCAATTGCGAGCTCAGGTCGTTTCTTTTGCCCAAAAACAAGTCGGTGCCAAATACCAGTATGCCGGCCGCAGCCCGAGAGGATTCGACTGCTCTGGTCTCACTTATTACGTAATGAAGAATCACGATGTCCAATTACCCAGTAATTCCGGGATGCAATCAAAAGAAGGACGGCCGATAGATCCGCGTAAAGTGCGTGCTGGAGACCTGGTCTTTTTTAAAAGGTCAAAGCTGGGAGGTGTCTTCCACGTCGCCCTGGTCGTGTCCAATGGAGCAGAAGGTATTCGAGTTGTGCACAGTACTTCTTCCCGGGGCGTGATTGAAGAAAACATCAGTCAATCTACTTATTGGAAGCCGAAAATCGCATCGGCAAGAAGCGTTCTCCCCTAAAAGAAAGGTTCGAACAATTTTCTTATCTTCGCAATCCTTCAAAAAGTAGAAATTCGCATTATGATCAATTTGATTTTATTTGGTCCTCCGGGCTCTGGGAAAGGGACTCAAGCGCAAAAACTAGTCGACAAATACAACTTATTACACATATCTACCGGTGATCTTTTTCGATATGAAATTGGCAATAAAACTCCGTTGGGGCTGGAAGCTAAAAGCTACATCGATCAAGGAGCTTTGGTCCCGGATGAGGTGACCGTAGGTATGCTTCGAAACAAAGTGGAAGCTAATCGGGATGTTGCCGGCTACATTTTTGACGGTTATCCGCGAACAATCCCACAATCCAAAGCACTTGACAATCTGCTACGTGAAAAAGGCGAAGAAGTATCCAAATTGATCATGCTGGATGTGCCCGACGTTGAACTGATACAGCGATTGCTCAATCGTGGAAAGACCTCTGGTCGCACCGATGATTCCAATGAAGAAATCATTCAAAACCGGATTCAAGTGTATAAAGACGAAACTACACCAGTTTTTGATTTTTACCACGCCGTCGGAAAAGCTGTAAAAGTGCATGGCGTAGGCACTATCGATGCCATTTTTGAAGAACTGAGCTGCGAAATCGACAATTTATAGCGTTTCCCGAATTCCGGACGCTGGCATTTCCTTTTAGCCACCGACCGATTCTTTGACCAGATTAAAGACCATGGCCAGTCAGAATTTTGTTGATTATGTGAAGATATGTTGCCGTTCGGGTGCCGGTGGGGCTGGCTCGGTTCATTTCCTAAGAGATCGGTCCAATCCCCGGGGAGGACCTGATGGCGGCGATGGAGGCCGTGGCGGACACATCATTGTGCGCGGCAACCGGAACGTCTGGACACTACTTGCCCTAAAATATAGAAAACACGTCATTGCCGGTCGCGGTACCAATGGATCGGGCAATCACAAATCAGGTGCCAACGGAGAAGACATTGTCCTGGAGGTACCGCTTGGCACCGTTGCCAAGGACGAAGAAACTGGTGAAGTCCATTTTGAAATCACCGAACACGACGAGGAGGTGATCTTAGTCGCGGGCGGCCGTGGTGGCCAGGGAAATGCTCATTTCAAATCTGCTACCAACCAAACCCCTCGGTACGCACAACCCGGAGAAGAAGGCAAAGAGGAATGGAAAATTCTGGAATTGAAAGTTTTAGCAGATGTTGGATTGGTTGGCTTTCCCAATGCCGGTAAATCTACTTTGCTTTCGGTTATGACAGCAGCCAAACCAAAAATTGCCAGCTATGCTTTTACAACGCTTGTCCCAAACCTTGGCCTTGTCCGATATCGAGATAGTCAGTCGTTCGTGATTGCAGATATTCCGGGAATCATTGAAAAGGCACATGAAGGCAAAGGGCTTGGGCATCGTTTTTTACGACATATTGAGCGTAACGCCACATTGTTGTTCATGATTCCGTGCGATACCGACAACATCAAAAAAGAGTATGAAATCCTCCTCAACGAACTCCGAATGTTCAATGAAGAACTACTGGACAAACCCAGAGTTCTCGCCCTGACCAAGTCTGACTTGATCGATGACGAATTAAGGGAAATGTTGATCCCGGAAATCCCCAAAGGCATACCCCATATTTTCATATCTTCCGTTGCACAACAGGGACTGGTGGAGCTGAAAGACCTTCTTTGGTCGATCATTTCAAAGAAGTTGGATGAAGCAGCAGCAGCGGACCAATGGTCATTTGAAGCAAACGACAATTAAAATGGCATCTTCCAAGATTGAATTTCACCTCGCCGAACTTTTTGAAAACTGGGCAGGAGAGCGCGCAGATCTCATCCTACCCTTAGCACCTTCGGGTGGTAATCGCATTTACTACCGGCTACAAGGAAAGACTAAAGTAGCCATCGGCGCATATAGTCCGGATGAAAAAGAAACCAAAGCATTCCTCACATTTTCCAAACATTTCAAATCCCGAAACCTACCCGTCCCTGCTATCTACGCAGAAAACCTCAAAGAAAAAATATACTTAGAGGAAGACCTGGGGTTCACAACGCTCTACAGTTATCTATTGCAAAAAGGAGAGTACTTCCCCGATTACCTGATCCAGATCTATAAAAAGGTCGTCGAGCAACTTGCCCATCTGCAAATTGAAGGGGGTAAGGAATTGGACTATTCCGTCTGTTATCCTCGGGGATCTTTCGACAAACAATCCATGCTCTGGGATTTTAACTACTTCAAATATTACTTTCTCAAGTTAGCGAAGATCCCCTTCGATGAACAATCACTCGAGAATGATTTTCATGCTTTTGCCGAATATCTATTACAAACAGATTGTGACTATTTCATGTTTCGTGATTTCCAAACGCGGAATATCATGATCAAAGGTAGTGAGCCCTTTTTCATCGATTATCAGGGTGGCCGAAAAGGTGCATTGCAATATGACCTAGCCTCACTCCTCTATCAAGCAAAGGCTAATATCCCAGCGGATATTCGACTGGAATTATTGAAACACTACCTAGATACCGCAGAAGAATTAACGGAGATCAACCGAGACGAATTCTTAGAATACTATTACGGTTACGTCCTTATCCGAACCATCCAGGTCATGGGAGCATATGGATTTCGGGGACTCTATGAACGGAAGGAACACTTTATCAAAAGCATACCTTTTGCCATCAGAAACCTCAAATGGCTCTTTGAAAATGTAGAATTGAAGTTTCAAATTCCCGAATTGACAAAAGCCCTGAAAGCCATCATCGAATCCAAGCAGTTCGAACCGTTTGATAAGATCAAAGCCGCCTCTAGCCTATTGACTGTCAGCATCAATAGTTTTTCCTATAAACAAGGCATTCCGGAAGACACCAGCGGAAATGGTGGCGGTTTTATTTTTGACTGTCGCTTCATTCACAACCCGGGACGCTACGAACCTTATAAAAAGTTGACTGGTCGAGACGAAGAAGTCATCAATTTCTTACAATTACACAGTACTATGACAGAATTTTTGCACAACGTTTATCGGATCGTCGATGAGGCCGTTGAGAATTATATCGATCGTAGTTTCAACCATTTGATGATTAACTTTGGGTGCACCGGTGGGCAACATCGTTCGGTATATGCAGCAGACGCTTTATCAAAACACCTCGACGAAAAGTACGGTATGAAGATCAAGTTACACCACGTTGTACAGGAAAAGAAAAATTGGAAAAACTAAACGCCCATTAATTGTCACCTAAAACAATCTGCATGAGGTCATTAAAGGGGAGTGCCTCTTCAAATTGAAAGTCCTTGTAGGTCGTTGCCTGAAACTTTAGATTATAAGGCCGGTCATCTCTCATTAACAATTCAATCGTAATATTACCGAATTGCTGCTTCATCTTCCCTCCCTTTTCATTTATGTCTAAGCGAGGTTTTAGGTAATGCCGTTGCGAGGCCTCCATCCAGTCATTTTTGGCATACGTTCGATGATCGGATATCTGAACTCGATAGTTTTGGGTCAGCACTCTCTCCCTCAAAAAATCAAAAAAATGAATGGCATCCCTTTGACTGTATTGCGTCCTGTGTAAGTGGATTACAAACCCCTTTGAAGCAGGGGTATCCAGAAAATCGAGCGCTTCATCGATGTCGTCCGGCAATACGCGATGGATGGCATATTGATCCGACAACCAATTTTGCAACCGACGTCGCACCAGGGTCTTTTTCCAACGCTCATAGTCTGTAATTTCTTCATCTGTTCTAACGATCAATTCGTGCAAATAAGGATTGGAAGGAGAGCTGGTCTGCGCCTTGCGAAAAAGATTTTTGAAGTACTCCCACAGATCGGCCATAAATCCTCATTTTTTTGTGATCAATACTCTTACAAAACCATTGTGTCCTCAAAAAGTTGTATCTGACCGCCCCGATTGAAACTTGACCGATATCCGAATAGTATTTATCTTTGTACAGATTCAACATTAGAATTATGGGACCATTTTATCTCACTTACCTCAATGTCAAGGACAGGGATTCCTACTCCCATTAGCTCCATATTTCATTTCTTTTCAGAGAGAAAATTCCTCTCCTCATCTCATCCAATTTTAAAGACAGGGTCCAAGAATTTGAAGATTCTTTGGGCACTAAAATCTATTAGAAATGGTACTTCCATATATAGAACCTTATAAAATCAAAATGGTGGAATCAATTCATAAATCTACCATTGAACAACGAAAAACATGGATCAAAGAAGCTAAATATAATTTATTTAAGCTTTCCAGTGACCAGGTGATCATCGATCTGCTAACAGATTCCGGCACGGGAGCAATGTCCGACAAGCAATGGGCAGAAATGATGCTAGGCGACGAAAGCTATGCCGGCTCCCGCTCTTTCGCGAAACTCGAAAAGACAGTTCAAGATTTGACCGGTTTTCCCTACTTCATACCAACCCATCAAGGGCGAGCCGCCGAAAATGTTCTATTCTCGGCTTTGGTTAAGGAAGGAGATGTCATCCCTGGAAATTCGCATTTCGATACGACTAAAGGTCACATTGAATTTAGAAAGGCCTCAGCGATCGACTGCACCATCGAAGAAGCTTTCGACACTTCAGTTTACCATCCTTTTAAAGGAAATATCGATCTGCGAAAATTAGAGGAAGTATTTCAATCCAATCCCGTTGAGAAAATCCCTTTTACACTAATTACCGTAACTTGTAATTCAGCGGGTGGCCAACCCATATCCATGAAAAATATCCGTGAGGTGCGTACCCTATGCAATCAATATGGCATCCCGCTCTATTTCGACTCAGCGCGTTTTGCAGAAAACGCTTATTTCATTAAAACCCGGGAAAAAGAGTACGAACATCAATCCATCAAGGCCATTGTTAAAGAGTTGTTTGCACATGGTGATGGCATGACGATGAGCGCCAAAAAAGATGGTATTGTCAACATGGGAGGATTTATAGCACTCAAGGATCCAAACATATACAAAGAATGCATTACTTACAATATCATTTATGAGGGGTTCGTCACCTATGGGGGCATGTCCGGTCGGGACATGGGGGCACTTGCCCAAGGCCTTCAAGAATCGACCGAATTCGATTATCTCAAGAGTAGAGTTGATCAAGTTCACTACCTCGGGCAAAAACTTGTCGAATTCGGTGTCCCGGTCCAACAACCTTTTGGTGGACATGCTATCTACCTCGACGCGGACAAATTCGTACCCAACATTGCCAAGCAGGAATATAGAGCACAATCGCTAGCGATCGAGCTCTATATAATGGCGGGGATCCGCAGTGTAGAAATTGGGACAATTTTGGCGGATCGAGATCCGGTAACCAGAAAAAACCGGTATCCAAAACTGGAGCTGGTCCGGTTGGCTATTCCAAGACGAACGTACACCATGTCCCATATGGACTACATAGCAGTCGCTTTAAAAAACATCTACGAAACTCGACATGAAGCCAAAAGAGGCTATGATATCAAGTGGGAAGCTCCAATTATGCGGCATTTCACGGTGGAATTGGAAAAGTTGTCCTAATGGGCAAAGAACAATTCTTTAAGAACTGCCAGACCTCTCAGATCTGGTAGTTCTTAATCGACGGAAGATTCGCTTGCGTTGCCAAAGCAGCAAGCCCCCTAAAAGTACAATTGGCCAGATATGAGCAATACCCACGAAAATGGACAAGATGAGCTCCCAACCACTGCCTAAACCAGCCAGAATCCGTTTTCCGAATGACTTATTATAAGCAGCTGGTTCAGCACGGTATTCCACCTCTTCGTAAATTTCAAGATTGATCGTACTGAGCGCTATCTGATTTTGCAAATATTTAAGTCGTCCTTCTTTGGATTCGATTTCCTCTTGTACTACCCGAATGGCCTCTTCTGCTTTGAGTACATCTTCTACGCTTTTGGCTTTATTCCGCAGAATATCAATATACCGGTCTCGAACGTTCTTTTTTGTTTGAAGGCGGGTCTGAATATCGATGAACTCCTCTGTAACATCGGTCGAATAAACTCGATTGCTATTGACAAAGACGGCTTCTTTTGCAATTTCCTCCAGTAAGTTTTCAAATTTTTCGGCTGGTACTTTAATCACGATCCGATTACTCAATTGATAGCTATCGTTGGTGAGGTTCTTAGAGTTAATGTATCCGCCGTGGGAGGCAACAAGATCTTCGATTTTTTTGGAGCTGCTGTCCACTTTTTTAACTTTCATTCGAAAGTCCGCATTCTTAATAATTTTCCGGCCGACAATTGCCATATCAGCAGCTTCTTCCCTTGAGGTCGTTTGCAGGGCTTGCGCTTCATCACCAGAGGCGTAAAAATCATCGTTGCTTGCCTCCATGGAGGCAAAGCCGGCTTTGTCATTGCTGCATGCTAAAAGCAGGAAAGAGATGAAGATACATACGGGAAACCTTCTCATAGTCATTTAGTTTTGTTTGGTTTTATATAGGATGCCGATGGACAGCAGATTACACAAATGTTCAGGAAAAAGATGATTAAGCAGCTGCTTAAATGTAAGGAAATGGTTGTAACGGCTCTGTTAATGAGCTGTTAACCTACCAGCCCGTCCGAAAAATGGTGAGTGCTCCCTTCACCCCACATTTTTGGTATTCATGATATTTTCGAGCTGCTGCCAATCGTATTTCCGAGCCGCTATTCAACTGCGCCCAGCTTTCTAAGATCCCTTCCAGTACATAGGCCTCTGGAGCCAAAAGGTTCTCAGTTGTCACAAGAGGGAAGCCTTTACCGTATTTGAGGAAGTCTTTGAAATAAGGCCGAGATACACATGCCAAGACAACCACGTCTTTCTGTAAATCATGCTTTGCAAAAACCGTATCTGCCGGAGCATCCATGAGGCCATTGTGGCCAACAAAGCCGATTAAATCCGGTTCGACAGTCCGAGACTTGTCCTTGTCAAAGGAGGGTGATCGTCTTTCATTTGCTACCGTCGATAGAAAATGACGCACGCATGTTTTCATATGATCTCCTCGATACGCATCTGCGATCAGGTAGACCACTCTGTGATCCGCAAAGGTTCGTTTGAATACCAACCTTTCAAGAACAGGAGTTTTGGTGGAGTCCGTAGCATAAACAAGTTGCCACAATGGATGCCGTTTAAAATAGGTTTTCAATCCGTACCGTGCTCCCCAATACAGATTGCGGTCTGGATCTTCCCCATTCCCAAGTTGACTTGGAACCGGTACGATACCCTGGTTTTCATTATCGCAAAGGGGGACCAACACATAAGCTATTAACGGTTCTTTCCGATCAATTTTCGATTGTAAGCGCCTCACAATCCCCTCTCGATCAAATTCGCTGTAGTCCATGGTATCGATATGGCCTTGGGCTTTCGCCGGCAAGATCATCGGGGATCTACTTTCGACCACGTTCCCATGTTTTTGACAACTGAGTAACCCCAACATGAAGCAAGGGGTAACAATACCCAAAATCGATCGTAGCATAAGAAATAGATTGCCGTCACCTTGACTCGCTTGAAAAATTATCATAGTTTTGAGATATAGAACAATGATAACATGAACCTTTTTTCTAACATAATTTCTATTAGCATTATAATTTACTCATCGCCTGGCGATCTGTAAAAGTGCTAATGAATTTCCACAAAAAAGCTCTGGCAGATCGAATTTGCCAGAGCTTTTTTGTTTGGTATATTTGCAGCTCTTTAAATTAACGTAGCTGCCCAACACTTTAAGAGATGTATAAAAAGTACGAGAACCTTAATCTTCCGGAAATAGATCGTGAAATCCTTCAGTTCTGGGATGATCACAAAACATTTGAAAAAAGTGTGGACCAACGGAATAAAGACAATAGCTATGTCTTTTACGAGGGCCCTCCATCTGCCAATGGCAAACCAGGTATTCACCACGTAATGGCCCGGACGATTAAAGACATCTTCTGTCGTTTTCACTCTATGAAAGGAGAAAGAGTAGAACGAAAAGGAGGTTGGGATACCCACGGACTTCCCATCGAGCTGAGTGTAGAGAAGGAGCTTGGTATCACTAAGGAAGATATCGGCAAGTCGATCAGCGTCGACGAGTACAATGCGAAGTGTAAAGAAACCGTAATGCGGTATAAGGACATGTGGGATGACATCACGCGAAAAATGGGGTATTGGGTAGATCTTGACGATCCCTACATCACGTATAAAAATGAATACATTGAATCAATTTGGTTCCTTTTGAAGAAGCTTTACGACAAAGATTTGTTGTATAAAGGCTACACCATACAACCTTATTCTCCGGCGGCAGGTACTGGATTGAGTACCCATGAACTCAATATGCCAGGTGCCTACAAGGAAATCAAGGATACTTCGGCAGTAGCTCAATTTAAGATTAAAGGTCTTGAGAATGAGTATTTCTTAGCCTGGACAACCACACCTTGGACCTTGCCATCCAATACAGCTTTAGCGGCCGGGGCCAAGATTGATTACGTAAAGGTCCGGACTTTTAATCGCTATACTCAGGAACCGATTCAAGTGATTCTGGCAAAAGAACGGCTCAACGCCTATTTCTCCGAACAGCAGGCCGACTTGCAACCGGAGGATGTCAAACCAGGTAACAAACCCTATCCTTATTTGGAAATTGTTGCTGAAATGAAAGGGGCAGATCTTGAGGGTATGGAATACGAACAATTGCTCCCTTATGTCCAACCGGATAAGCCTGCTTTTAAGGTCTTACTGGGTGATTTCGTGTCTACAGAAGATGGTACGGGCATTGTTCATATTGCTCCTACTTTTGGTGCCGATGACTTTCGGGTTGCCCAGAAGTACGGCATTCCACCACTCATGGTCAAGGACAAAGACGGCAATTCGATGCCTCTGGTTGACAAACAAGGCAAATTCGTTGAAGAAGTGACAGATTTTGCCGGGCGTTACGTTAAGGACTACGGACAAGAAGAGGAAAGGCCTACCGATGTTGACATTGTGATCAAATTAAAGGGGGAGAATAAACTTTTTCATTCCGAAAAATACTCGCACAATTACCCTCATTGCTGGAGGACGGACAGACCCGTTCTTTACTACCCATTAGACAGTTGGTTCATCAAAACCTCCTCACTGAAGGATCGAATGTTCGAACTTAATCAAACCATTAACTGGAAACCTGCCTCAACAGGAGAAGGTCGTTTTGGAAAGTGGTTAGAAAACCTTCAAGATTGGAATCTTTCCCGTTCTCGTTATTGGGGGACCCCATTGCCAATCTGGCGAACCGAAGATGGAAAGCAAGAAAAGTGTATCGGCTCGCTTGAGGAATTGCAGAACGAAATCAACCTGGCAAATGGGAAACTGGGGCTACAACAAAAATTACCCAAGGATCTACACCGCCCTTACATCGATGAAATTGTTCTGGTAACGGAAGATGGTATGGAAATGCGTCGAGAATTGGATCTGATCGACGTATGGTTTGACAGTGGTGCCATGCCTTATGCGCAGTGGCACTATCCTTTCGAAAACAAAGATCAATTCGAGCGCAGCTTCCCCGCCAACTTCATTGCGGAAGGAGTAGACCAAACTAGGGGTTGGTTCTATAGTTTACACGCCATTGCTGTCATGGCTTTCGACAGTGTATCCTTTAAGAATGTTGTTTCCAATGGTTTGGTTTTGGATAAGAACGGAGTTAAGATGTCAAAGCGATTGGGCAATGCCGTTGATCCTTTTGACGCCTTGGCCCAATATGGTGCAGATGCTGTACGCTGGTATATGATCTCCAATGCCCAGCCCTGGGATAATCTCAAATTCGATTTGGAAGGCGTTGACGAAGTTCGTAAGAAATTGTTCCGTCCTATTTTCCAGACTTACAACGGGATATTTGCTCAGTATGCTAACCTATGTGGCTTCAAATATGAAGAACAAGCCATTCCATTAGCCGAAAGGGAAGAAATCGACCGGTGGATCATATCCCGTCTCAATTCACTGATCAAGGCGGTAGACGAGGATTATGCGGATTATGAACCAACTAGTGCTACCCGCCGCATCCAAAATTTTGTGGATCGCGACCTAAGCAACTGGTATGTCCGTCGCAATCGGAAACGTTTCTGGAGCGAGCAGTATTCCCAAAGGGAATTAGCCGCCTACCAAACCCTGTACGATTGTCTGATTGCGGTAGCCAAATTAATGGCTCCCGTAGCCCCATTTTATTCTGACTGGATGTACCGAAACATGAACGATGTCACTAAGAAGGAATCAGCTCAGTCTGTCCACCTGGCGGATTTCCCCACGGTAAACGAATCAGCGATCGATCGAGCTCTGGAAGAAAAGATGGACTATGCCCAGAGGATCTCCTCCTTAGTACTTTCTTTGCGCAAAGGCAAACGTTTGAATGTAAGACAACCGCTACAGAAAATCCTCCTACCGATCCTTGACGATCAGTTTCAGGGGCAAGTAGATGCCGTAAAAGATGTCATACTGGCCGAAGTCAATGTCAAAGAAGTGGAATACGTAAGCGGATCGGGCAACATCATCAAGAAAAAAATCAAACCTAATTTCAAAACACTGGGAAGGCGACTGGGCAAAAACATGAAGGCTGCGGCCCAGGCGATCAATAGTTTGACACAAGCGGATATTTCTGCCATTGAAGCTAATAACAGCTATCTTCTCAAAGTGAACGATGAATCTTATGACCTGACGATGGAAGACTTCGAAATTGTCACCGAAGATATTCCCGGCTGGCAAGTAGCATCAGACGGACCTATTACCGTGGCATTGGATGTTACACTCAATGATGAGTTGAAAGCGGAAGGTATGGCAAGAGAACTGGTTAACCGAATTCAAAATCTCAGAAAGGACAAAGGCTTTGAAGTAACCGATCGAATCCAAATCGAACTGGAAAAACACGATAATATAGTGCCCGCAGTAGAAAAGTATGGCGATTATATCACTAAGGAAACACTGGCAGTCCACCTGAATCTCGTAGAAAAAACGGAAGGCGGTGATCAGATCTCGTTGCCGGACGAATTGAATATCGGTATCAAGGTCAACTTGAATTAGTACTACTTTGTTACTTTAGAAAGCCGAGGCTGAAAGTCTCCAAATACTTTAACCGGGGCGTCGCCCCAGGTTGGCAAGTGAGGATGGATTCAGCCTGATGCAAGTTTAACTTGACAAAAAGTACTAGAGCATACCGTGGGCTTTATCAATCTCGAACGGATGATTTGCCATCATCCGTTCGAGATACCGTTTCCGAAAATATTCCTTTTCCGAACAGCGTTAAAAGAGAAAAGACATCTACATGCGCATTGGAATTGCCCTGACGTTCATTCTTTTCACGACCTTCGTGGAAGCTCAAACTACGTTTGTTACTAAGAAAACAGCTGACAAAAAAGCACTAAAGTATTATGAAAAGGCACAGGAATACAATCGCGCCGAAGACTGGCAAAATGCCTTAAAACAACTAGAGAAAGCTGCAGGAGAAAGTCCCGATTTTATAGACGTTTATCTAGCTAAGGCCGCAATCTATTACGACCAAGGCGATTTCAATGAAGCCAAGGCCAATTTCGAAAAAGCCTTCGCATTAAACATCAACTATCGCCCGAGAGCAATCTATCAACTGGCCATTACCGAACAAAAGTTGCGTGATTTTGCATCTGCAGCCGAACACTTCGAACAATTCATTCAACTGGAAAAGCGAAATCAGGGACTGATTCAAAGAGCCCGGAGGCACCTTGAAAATGCTCGCTTTGCCAAACAAGCCATTGCCAACCCCGTACCTTTTACTCCAAAAAAGTTAAACGGTAATATTAATACCGCAGATCCCGAAGTGCTACCAGCTTTAACCGCTGATGGTGAGTTTCTGATCTTCACACGTCTGGTCAATCGACAGGAAGATTTGTTCATCAGCAAATTAGTCGATGGTGAATGGCAGGTAGCTAAGCCATTAGTCGGCATTAACTCCAGTCAAAACGAAGGAACTCAGAGTATTTCCGCCGACGGAAAATTTCTCGTTTTCACCGCTTGCAATCGAAAAGGTGGAGCAGGTAGCTGTGACCTTTACTATTCGGCCATCCAAGACAACCAATGGATTTCAGCCCAAAATATGGGCTCCCCAATCAACTCCCGCAGTTGGGAATCCACTCCCTCCATTTCGGCTAATAGTAGAACGCTGTTCTTTGCCAGCGACCGACCGGGAGGCCAGGGAGGTCGCGACCTTTGGGTCAGCTATTTGGAGCCGGATGGTTGGAGTCTGCCCGTTAATTTGGGGCCGAATATCAACTCTTCCGGTGACGAGCAATCTCCCTTTATTCATGCTGACGGACAAACTTTGTATTTTATGTCTGATGGTTTGACCGGTATGGGTAATTTCGATCTTTACTTTTCGAAAAAGCAAGAAGACGGAACCTGGGGAAAACCACAAAACCTGGGTTACCCCATTAATACAACGGCTAATGAAGGAGCCATGATTGTCAGTCTTGACGGGAAAACAGCCTATTTTGCTACCGATAAAAAACTGGACGAAACAACGCTGAGTGAAAGTGCCTCTCTCAAAGCTGATGCAGACATTTACCAGTTCGATTTGCCAGCATCGGCTCGACCCAATCCGGTGACCTATCTTAAGGCCGAGGTCTTCGATGCCGTCACCCAGGAAAAACTTTCCGCCATCGCAGAAATCAATGAGTTAGCAAGTGGCAATAGCTTTATCAAAGTACGAGCAGATAAGTCCGGGCAGTTTTTAATCTGTATCCCCGCCGGGCAAAGTTACGCGCTAAATGTGGCCAAGGCGGGTTATCTATTTTACTCCGAAAACTTTGATCTGACTACCGACAACAGCTTAGAAGAGCCATATGTCATGAAAATAGGATTGACCCCGATCCCGGAAGAGGCAATCACCGAAAACATACCTCCATCCCAACCAATAATTCTGAAAAATGTGTTTTTTGAGAGCGCATCGGCAGCATTGAAGCCAACTTCCCGTATAGAATTAAATCGACTTAGAGATCTCCTCATTGAAAACCCTAGCTTGACAATCCAAATCAATGGGCACACTGATAATGTGGGGTCGGAAAATGACAACCAATTGCTATCTGAGGCTAGAGCAAAGGCCGTGATGACTTTTTTGATCGATGAGGGCATCAATGCCGCAAGACTACAAGCCAAGGGCTATGGCGAAAGTCAACCAATTGATACCAACGATACACCAGACGGAAGGCAGAATAACCGACGGACAGAGTTCGTTGTTCTGAATAAATAAGCCCACAACAAAAAACACAATTTGTTTTTAAAATAAAAATTTAAACTTTTTGTTATATTGCATTGTCCTTATAAAACCTGCAAGGCAGCATTTTGAATGAAGCAGAAAATCTCTCTATTTAACAAACGATGGTGGGCCATTACCCTGCGGTCCTGGAAACGCTTCTTCGGCAGAATTGGTAGCCGAATTTCCGAAAAGCTAAGTAGCTACCCCAAATGGCTACTCACCGTAATGGCATTAGGAAGCGTTGCCGGTATCTTACTATTATTTCTAGCAACCATTGTAACTTTGACATATACCGGATTTTACGGTCAGCTTCCGGACTATGCTGAACTCAAAAACATTCGCAATAGCACTGCTTCCGAAGTTTACTCTGAAGATGGTGTACTCTTTCGAAAGTACTACGTTCAAAACCGGATCAATGCAGATTTCACAGAGATATCTCCACATCTCATCAATGCTTTAATCGCTACAGAAGACGCCCGTTTCTTTGAACACGGAGGCATCGATTTCAAAGCATGGTTGAGAGTCCTGGTGAAGACTATTTTAATGGATAATAGATCGTCCGGAGGAGGCAGTACCTTAAGTCAACAACTTGCCAAGAACGTCTTTCCCCGGGAAGAGCACCCTCCCTTTACCATCCTTGTTAGCAAACTGAAAGAGACGTTCATAGCCCGGAGACTTGAAAAACTGTACTCAAAAGAAGAATTACTCAAATTGTATTTAAATACGGTTCCCTTCGGCGACAACATCTATGGAATCAAGGTAGCTGCACAAAGGTTTTTTGACAAATCCCCCCAAGATTTACAACTTGAGGAGGCTGCAGTACTCGTCGGCATGCTGAAAGGCAATAGCATTTACCATCCCGTAAGACATCCCGAACGCTCCTTGCGCCGAAGAAATACGGTATTGGCTCAAATGCACAAATACGGCTATTTGGAAACAGAAGTGCGGGACTCGATTCAACAGCTCGAGCTCGATGTACATGCTTATCGGAGCAATGATCAATCACTGGGTCTGTATTTCAGCGAGCACCTACGACTGAAGGTAGAAGAAATCCTGAAGGACTATAAAAAGCCAGATGGAAGCACCTATAATCTTCGAACCGACGGATTAAAGATTTACACGACCATCAATACCAAACTCCAACGCTATGCGGAAGCTGCTGTCAACGAACACATGGCCATTTTACAAGGACAATATTATAAAGAATGGGCCCGTGGAACCCCCTGGGGAAAGAGTGACGCCTTCAAAAATGCTCTTCACAATTCAAATCGGTATCAAAACCTAAAGAAAAAGGGGCTCAGCGATGATCAGATCATCGACATTATGGAAGATACGGTCAAAATGACCATTTTCAATTGGAAGGATGGAGGTTATATACAAACCGAAAAAAGCCCGATTGATTCCATCAAATACTACCTGACAATCCTAAATACCGGCTTCTTGGCAATGGAACCCCAAACTGGCTTAGTCAAGGCATGGGTAGGTGGAATCAACTATCAATACTTCCAATACGATCACGTAAAGGCTCGTCGTCAGGTTGGCTCCACTTTTAAGCCCGTCGTTTTCGCACAGGCTCTAATCAATGGCATGCTCCCCTGTGAATACACTAATAATGAACTTAAGACTTACGAAGAATTTGAATATTGGCAGCCGCGTAATTCCGACGGTAAATACGGAGGAGTCTATTCCATGGAAGGGGCATTAAGTAATTCTGTCAACGTCGCCGCAGTCGAAGTATTGATGCGCGGAGGCATTGACTCTGTAGTCACCTTGGCTCACAATATGGGAATCGATAGTCCAATCCCTCCCGTTCCCTCCATTGCTTTAGGGACAATGGAAGCTTCTCTTTCTGACATGGTACAGGTCTACGGAACATTTGCCAATCGTGGCCGCCGTCCGGAAATGCACTATCTCGACCGCATCGAAACCAGTAGCGGACAAGTCATCGTTGAATTTGATCGGCCGGATCCAAGCACTTTCGAAGAAGTTCTTTCGCAGGATCACGCAGATATCATGATAAAAATGATGCAAACAGTGGTTGACAGTGGGACAGCAAAGCGACTTCGCTACCGACACGGGCTTTACAATCCAATCGCTGGCAAGACCGGTACTACTCAAAATCACTCTGATGGATGGTTCATTGGTTTCACACCCAAAATTGTTGCTGGTGTTTGGGTGGGCGCCGAGCATCCTGCAATTCATTTTAAGTCGCTGTCTGCGGGACAAGGGGCCAATACTGCATTACCGATTTGGGGTAAATTCATGAAGAAGGTATACGCAGATCCAGAATTCAAAAACTGGAAATACGCCAAATTTCCAGAACTCGCCCGCGAAAGTTGGGCATTGATGCAGTGTCCGCCCTACTTAGAAGAAATGCCTATTATAGCAGATTATTGGAATGAAGAGAATATTGAGGATTACATGACTCTGAAACGCCAATTACCGGACATCCCCGTAGAACAATTGATCACACTAATGGAGCGAAAGCCAAAGAGGCGATTCGAATCTCTATATGACTATTCCGAAAGGTTGGCCCGTTTAGCGGGTAAGCAGCTTCGAAGAGATGAACGGAGAGTTCGGAGAAAGGAGTTCTGGAATGATTTATTATTCGGCGAAAAGAAGAAAAATCGAAGAAATTGAAAGGAAATGCAACAAACCTTAGGTCTCTTCTGAACTTTTTATGACCTTCAGTAGTTCATCAACTACCGGGTTAGGTCCAAGTTCTACAATGGTGTAGATCGAAGTGGTATTTCAAAAGTGCAAAATAGTTCGCAGCATAAATGGAGTTTTCAGAAAGCGGATGGGTTTTCCGTTTCACGAATGACTGGATCGTCAAAAAGTTTGACGACCACCGGTACTACAGATGGCTAAGCGGAAAAGGGTTCAAAGCAGTAGATTTCATAGCTTTTCAGCCAAACGTTAGAATGCTCTGTATTGAAGTCAAAAACTATCGCCGCGAAAGCCCGGAAGCACAAGAAGTTGCGGACCTTTTCTGTAAGAAGGTCTCCGATACACTGCAAGTGGTAGACATCATTGAACGTTATTTTTTACGCAAACCATTTTATCGGCTACTCAGGAAAATCATTCAACGTTGGCCACAATTCTTTGGAGAATGGGGCTTTTGGACAGAAATTGCCGATATTATGCCCGATAAGGAACGGTGCTTCTTTGTACTTTGGTTGAAAACCAGAGACGAGGACGAACATTTTTCCCAAAGAATAAAAGCACTAATCAAAGCTCAACTCGACAAGGAATACAGGTTTTTTGTAATGCCCTATGATCAAGCGGGTGTGGATCTGGGCGTGGAGGCCTATTCAGAAAATTGATGATAAAATAATTATCTTGGCCCTCCTCCGATATCATACAGCCTAGAACCAACATTGGTGCCATTTTACCGTACCATTTATTAATCGTAATTTTTTCTATCAGTGTATCGATAGTAATATGAAAGCAATAATTCCAGTTGCTGGCGCAGGAACACGTCTAAGGCCACTCACTTATACGCAGCCCAAACCACTGATCCCCATTGCCGGGAAACCGATCATTTCCTTCATCATTGATCAATTGACCGAGGTTGGCATCAGAGACTTTATTTTCATTATCGGATATCTGGGTGAAAAAATTAAAAACTACGTCGAAAAGAATTATCCTGACCTCAATAAGATCTTTGTCAAACAAGAGGAGCGGCTTGGGTCTGCTCATGCCATCTGGACAGCTAAGCAGCATCTTCAAGAGAAAGACGAACTTTTCATTTTCTTCGGCGATGTGATTATTGACGCAGATTTCCAAGCAATGGTCAAGCATCCGTCCTCTTGTCTAGGCGTCAAAAAAGTACTGGCCCCCTGGGAATTTGGAATAGTAGAACACGACCGTGATGGTAAGATTTGTTCCCTGTCTGAAAAACCCAGGATTCCGAAGTCCGACCTTGCTCTTGTCGGAATTTATAAAGTCAAAGAGGTACAACAATTGGTGGAAGCGATCGACTTTAATATGAGAAATGAAGTCAGTACCAATGGTGAATATCCTCTGACCGATGCATTGATGACCATGGTCAATGACGGTATTCATTTTGACATCTTCAATGTTGATAATTGGTTTAATTGTGGTGTCCGGGAGATTCTATTGGAAACCAACGCCACTTTTCTAGATCGGGAGGGTTATGCCTCCTCCAACCTTCCAGGATTTGACAACTCCATCATTATTCACCCGGTCAGCATTGGAGAAAACTGCGAAATTTCCAATTCTATTGTAGGGCCCCATGTCACTATTGGAAGCAATACGAAGATCAATAATGCAATAGTCAAAAATTCCATCATAGGAAATTTCGCCTCTATCAAGGAGATCAACTTAGAACAATCGATCGTCGGTCATGACGCTTCCATTGTTGGCATTCGCCAAAGTCTCAATATCGGTGACAACACGGAGATTGATTTTAGCTAGCCCTCTTCCCCATGCTAATTAATTTCATTGAAAAATCGTTGGTCGAATAATTCATCCAGATAGGTATCACGGGTGGAAGTGCGATAATTGTCAATGCAATTGCCGGTACCGCTTCGCATCAGGCTGCGACAGACACCGTTAGAAAAAGATGCTTCTCGATGTTCACGCCCTAAACTGCAGTGTCCTAATTCGTGGAATACTACAAATTCACGGGATCGATCATTGGCACGGTCCCAAAAGGCCTTATCAACTATGATTTCATTTGGAAAAAAAGAACTGTAGTTACACTGTCCTGCAACTCCGTCTTCATGCAATTCTGAGATTTCTCCGGTAATTCGTTCCCGACGCAGGTCTATTTGTATGCCTCTTTCGGCGGCTTCTTTTTCAAATCGATCGTAATAGATCCAGAGTTCTCGGTCCACGTTATTATATGCCTGAATGGGTGTTTGCTCTTCTGGTTCTTCTTCGATGGCGGTTACGGGATCTTCATCTTCGGCGCAACCGACCAACAATATTAAAATGATCGCCAGAAAAGTCCACTTTTCGAATTTACAATTCATTGTTTTCTGTGTTTGGAGATAGAAAATAGTTTCAGCTTGATCTGAGCCGTCTCCTTATGGTGTGATAACCAGAGAATATGTCTCCCCTTTCAAGAAGATTCTTCCAGATGGCTGACAAATGATCACGTAATTTTCGAATGCAAATACGGGCGTTTACAAAAGACATTTAATTAGCGTAATTCGGAACGTGAAAATTGCGACCGATGCCATTTGATATTGTCGCCTTGATGCCAAAACAAGGTCCATCTCATTCGACCCAAAATGGAATAATGGAGAAAGTATCCCATGCAATTGAATCGGCCTGTAACTTTTCGACTAAGAGTTCGTGGCGACCACGATTCAAAAAGGCAACGTCGAGTATTGCCCTCAGCCCTTTTTCCTCTTGGTTGGGGTGAGCGTATAGGTCGTAATCAATGGCTTGAAACAGGCTGTCGTCCACCGTCACCCGATAAATGCCGGTCAGGCATAAAAAGGATGAATCTGCTTTCGCCCGGTAATCAACGGGTGGTTCTTTCCCTGTATTGATGATGATCACATCCGTACCCAATCTGGTTTTTTTGCCAGAACTAAAACCCGGACAAAAATTCTTGATGCGCTCATCATCCCTGATCGGCATATAAGGTATGAACAATTCCAGGTAGCCGTTTCCAATATAAGGCGAAGGTAAAGATGGAGTTGTCACCAACGAACGCTCTTCCCGAAGGTCATCATAATAATCGGCTCGAAATCTCAAATGCGAAGCTTCTTTCTCAGGGAAAAAGGGATGAGTGGTAAATTCCATGGTGGCTATTAGCCCCAGGATGACAATATAGGGAACCATCAGGAAGCCAATCCGCCGGCCAAAGCGATTGTCAATTAGATTGTAGTAGATGGGGCGGTAGATGAAAGACAGCGTTATCAGGCTCATGAATCGATAGATAGGCATATACCACCTGGCCGTCCATCTCTTGCGCTTAAAAAAGCCTAAGGTGATGAAGTCGATGAAGTAAATCAATCCGGAAATCAACAAAAAGATACCTGTTGAAACAGTGATGAACTTCGACGGCTTCTCTCCGATTATATCTTCCAGGCCCTGTAAAAAATTCGAAACGGCCCCAACCAGAATGATGTATAATCCAAAAGAAATGAAGGAAAAGATAATTAGAAAAGTAAATGCAAAGATGATGCTGCATAGGTTCTCCAACCCTTCGATGTATCGGTCAAACGACCCGATCTTCCGTTCCAGGAATTTTCGAAATCGCGGCGATAGTTTAAGGGCTTCGTAATCCACCTCTCCCGAAACATATCGCAGCCCAATCGTACTAATCCAAAGTCCACGAAAAAGAACATGTGCAGTAAGGTTGACCAATAAAGATAGCCATCCAAAAAAGAGAATTAGAACTGGTAACTGGAAGAAAAAGTTTCGCTCAATACTCAAAGACAACAACGAAGCGGATAAATTCAGATCCCTCAAGGGTTCATAGGCTCCAACAACCAAAACGATGGCAAAACCAGAAACCAGTAATTCCAGTTGCCAACTATCTTCCTGTAATTTTTCCAGAAGATTCTTGAAAGACAAACCCTGATCTTTATTATTCGGTTGATTCATGTTTTATTTTCAATCAGATGAAACCTATGCCGGTCATCCAAAATAGAGAAAAAAGCTTTAGCAATAAAAATACTTTTCATCTATGTATGCCACTGTCTTAGTGCTGCCCACTCCCTTTCAGCGGCTCGTTGTTCTTACGCTGGTTTTTCAAGATTTCACCATTGTTTCTTTCCAGGGCCCTTGAACGCTTTTTAGGCGCAGTTCATGGTACCCAAAAGGCATTTCATTTCTTTCACGGTCAATTATTCAAATTATGGCTGAAATTAAGGGAATAGTAGGAGAAGTAAGGAAAGTATTTCTGGTGAGTCTAAGTCCAAAGAGCAGGAAGCGTTCGATTTCAAACCAAAACAATTCAAAGCATTTTTGGTTTGAATTTCAGAAGATTTAAAAAAGTAACTATATGAGTTTATTAATTCGTCGTTTACTGGTAGTACTGGGCGTTTTTGTCCTGATTGGCGGAGTCCTGTTTTCACAATTTCTTGCTGCTCAAAAAGAAGCTCCTCCTCGAAAGACTGAAACGGCCATCATTAAATCGGTTGATACTTTCCACATTGTCAACCAGAGTATTCCCACTAGCTTGGAGATTCAAGGCGAATTGGTGGCTTTCGACAAGATCGATATTTTCTCAGAAGTTTCGGGTACTTTACTCTCCTCTTCCCGGCCTTTCAAAGAAGGTACCTTCTTCCCCAAAGGCAGTGTCTTGATCAAGGTCGATGACATGGAAGCCAAACTTAATCTTCAGTCGCAAAAAAGCACATTGATGAATGCCATCACTCAAATGATGCCGGATCTAAAGATCGATTATGAGGAGAGTTTTGGTCACTGGAATGATTATCTGGAGCAACTCGACCCCGAAAAGAAAATTCAACCTCTTCCGCAGGCAGCTAATCAACAGGAAAAGTTCTTTGTGGCTTCCCGCAATATTTATAGCCAGTATTACAGTATCAGAAGCGCCGAAGAGCGGCTGAGCAAATATGTAATCAAAGCTCCATTTGGTGGGGTGATCACCGAATCTATGATCAACCCTGGAACCTTGGTCCGGAATGGCCAGCGATTGGGGGCATTGATGAACACCAACAATTACGAGCTGGAAGCAACTGTAGCTCTGCGCGATCTCAAATATTTGGAAGTAGGAAATAAAGTTCAACTGACATCAGATGACATTGCAGGCAATTGGACGGGTAGAATCAAGA
This sequence comes from Saprospiraceae bacterium, assembly GCA_028284395.1. Lineage (GTDB taxonomy): Bacteria > Bacteroidota > Bacteroidia > Chitinophagales > Saprospiraceae > JANQRV01. The sequence continues at coordinate 35,510 of JANQRV010000402.1, read as the reverse complement.
GAATCAACAACATGCTCGACCCAGGTACTCAGACGGTGAAAATTTTTGTTAGTGTGAGTGGAAAACAATTGCGAGAAGGCATGTACCTCAAAGGAGATGTCAAGGCCAGTCGTATTGAAAATGCCAGCAGTATCCCAAAGAGTCTGCTGGTCAATCAAAATGCAGTCTTCCTAGTACGAGATACTGCTTTACAACTGCTCCCGGTTGAGGTCGTCAAGCTTACAAGGGATAATGCCATTGTGCGGGGCATCAATAATAATGCCGCCTTATTAAAGGACAAAATTCCCGGATCTTTCGATGGCATGCGGGTAAATATCAATCCAACTCCACAGTCATAGTTTATGAAATCTCTGGTCAATTACTTCATCAAATTCCCCATCGCCGCCAATTTACTCATGTTTGCCCTTCTTATTCTGGGTGCAGTGGCCATGGTTAGCATAAAATCCACTTTCTTTCCGGAGGTCGAAACAAGGCTGGTATACATTCAATTGATTTATCCCGGCGCTTCTCCGGAAGAGATTGAGGAAGGAGTCGTAAACAAAATTGAGGAAAATCTCAAAGGGGTAACCGGCGTGGAAAGGATCCAATCCGTATCCCGTGAGAATAGTGGAACGATTAACATCGAGATTTTTAAGGGTTACGATACCGACGTTGTGCTGCAGGATGTAAAAAATGCTGTGGATAGAATCAGCTCTTTCCCGGTCGGGCTTGAACCTCCGGTGATATACAAAATTGAAAACCTGGGCAATGTCATCAGTGTCGCTATTAGTGGAAAGACTGATCTCAAAACGCTAAAGAGATACGGTCGGAAAATGGAAGATGAATTACTCCTGATGAACGGTATTTCAAAAGTCGAAGTAAGTGGTTTTCCAGAAGAAGAGATCGAAATAGCTTTCCGCGAACAGGATCTGCGTACCTACGGTCTGACTTTTGATCAAGCTACTAGAGCCGTCAGAAAGGCTAACCTGGAAATCACGGGAGGAACGATAAAAGGATTGGAGGAGGAGTTATTGGTACGTGCTAAGAATAAATCCTACTATGCCGATGGTCTGAGTGAAATTGTTGTGAAACAAACAGAAGCCGGCGGTGTGGTCAGGCTTCACCAAGTGGCTGACATTCGAGACCAATGGGCCATTGAAGACCCAAGTCGAAGCTTCCTGGATGGTGAACCTGCTGTGATCGTTACCGTTCAGAATACCATTCAGGAAGATATGATCGCTATTGCTGATATGGTCAGTAAATACGTTGAGGAATTCAATACTAGCCAGACTGATGTAACGGCATCCATTATTCGAGACGAATCGGAGGTCATTAAACAAAGGATTAATCTATTGACCGAAAATGGAGTTATCGGCTTTCTGATCGTAGTCGTACTTCTGGCGATGTTTCTCCATTGGAGGGTTGCATTTTGGGTAGCTGTAGCCATTCCCATTTCTTTCGCGGGTATGTTCATTCTGGCTAATTTCTTAGGAATCAGTTACAACGTTATTTCTCTTTTCGGCATGATCCTGGTGATCGGCATCTTAGTTGATGACGGCATCGTAATCGGTGAAAACATCTACAAATTCAGAGAGAAAGGATTATCTCCGGAAGCGGCAGCACTCGAGGGAACCATGAAGGTACTGCCCCCGGTCTTCTCTGCCATTCTCACTACCATCATTGCCTTCTCCGCTTTCTTTTTCATCGACGGTACCCTGGGTGACTTTTTCTCCGAAATGGCCATCGTAGTCATCTTTTCATTAGTATTTTCATTGGTAGAAGGAGCATTGATTCTCCCTTCACACATTGCTCATTCGAAGGCCTTGGACGGAGAACTCAAGATGAACGCCGTTCAACGCTTTTTTGATGACGTAATGGGGTTCTTACGCGACCGGCTTTATGCACCTGTGCTACGTTTTTCTATGGAAAACAAATTCCTTAGTATGGCGGTAATGGTGGCGGGACTGATGATCACCTTCGGAGCAATCGGCGGCGGGATTATCAGTACGACATTTTTTCCTGTCATCGAACTGGATCAATTCTCTGTAACAATCCAAATGCCGGCTGGAACCAGTGAGAATATTACTGCAAGATGGTTGGATCACATCGAAGATGCAACCTGGCGTGCCAACGAAAAGCTAAGTAATCGCTATTTCAATGGCGAGAAAGACGTTATTCTGAAGGTTCAGAAAGACCTTGGACCCAGTACTTATGATGGTTCTATTGCGGTTTATTTGCAAGATGCAGATCAACGAGATAGTTTTTCTCTAAGGGATGTCATCAACACGGTGAGAGAAGAAACCGGTCCAATCAATCAAGCCGAATTACTCACTTTTGGCGCCCTAACCCCTTTTGGCCAAGCTTTTGAAATTGCCCTAAAGGGTGAAGATCCCGATGAATTGAACATCGCTGCCAACACGGTACGGGATGAATTGAGCAAGTTGGAAGAATTAGCCGATGTACGGGATGATAATCAGGAAGGACTCCGCGAAATAAACATATCACTCAAAGAAAAAGCACTCTACTTAGGATTAAATCTAGAAGAAATTGTTGGCCAAGTACGCCAGGGCTTTTTTGGTAGCGAAGTCCAACGACTACAAAGAGGAAGGGATGAGGTAAAAGTATGGGTTCGGTACGATAAACAAGATCGTTCTGACGTCACAGATCTAGAAAAAATGCGGGTACGCTTTGACGATGGTCGCGAATTCCCTCTTTCTGAAATTGCCAATTTAGAAATTGCCAGAGGTGTCATCAGTATTAATCACCTCGATAATAAGCGAACCATTAAGATCAAAGCAGATGTCTCCAGCGACGAAGTCTCTATCAGTGATGTATCGGCCAATTTAAAAGATGTCATACTTCCCCAAATACTTGCTGACTACCCGTCGGTTAGTGCCTCATTGGAAGGTCAGTACCGCGAGCAGCAAAAGTCTTCCGGTTCGATTTCGTTGATCATGATTGTTATATTGGGCTTAATGTTCCTGGTAATAGCCCTAACTTTCCGATCAATTGGACAAACCTTGGCCGTTTTCTTACTGGTGCCGTTTTCGTTGATTGGCGTGGCTTGGGGTCATTATTTCTTCGGATTGCCTATTAGTCTTTTTTCCATACTGGGAGTCATTGCGTTGGTTGGTGTTTTAGTGAATGATGCCCTGGTCCTGGTGGCAACCTATAATAATCTTTTAGAGGAGGGATTGCCTCAGATGCAGGCGCTGTATGAAGCAGGCGTGTCTAGATTCAGGCCGATTCTACTAACGTCCGTGACGACTTTTGCGGGCCTTACCCCCTTACTGTTAGACGGCAGTATACAAGCGAAATTCCTGATACCGATGGCAATTTCAGTAGCTTTCGGTCTTCTTGCAGTTACGGTAATCATCTTATTGTTACTACCGGTATTACTCATTGTGCTGAACCGCGCGAAGGTCTACGCTTCCTTGGCCTGGAACGGTGCGCGCCCAAGCTATGAAGCAGTGGAACCCGCAACTGGGCAAAATGGGGGCTATCAGTATTTGTGGTATTTATTATTTGGTGTAATGGGTGCAATGGGCGCGCTATTTTTTATTTTTGGCGGCTGAATGTAAAAGCTACCAAGATGAAAAAAAGAATCGCACTCGATATGGATGAAGTTATTGCCGATGTGCTCCCCAAATTTCTCGACATTTATGAACGGGAACTCGGAGTACGGCTAAAGCGGGAAGATTATTGGGGCACTCACAAATTGTATCGAACCAGCAAGGAGGTCGCCTTCATTCGGGATTTTCTTTTCGACAAAGGCTTCTTTGCTGATCTCCCGGTAATGGAAGATAGCCAGGAAGTGGTTCGGGAGCTGCAGGAACATTACGATATTTTCATTACCACCGCCGCCATGGAATTTAAGTTCTCGCTGGAGGATAAATACGATTGGCTTAAACGCCATTTTCCTTTCATCCATTGGAAAAATTTTGTATTCCTTGGGGATAAAAGTATTCTTAGGGCAGACTATATGATTGATGACAACGTTTCGAATCTTCGTACCTTTCAGGGAAAGGGGTTGTTGTATACCGCTTATCACAACACCGCAGAAGAAGCGTATACCAGAGTAAACAACTGGAAGGAAATTCGGGCGTTTTTCAAGCAGGAAAGGATGAAAGATGAAGATTAAAAAGATTCGGGAGCTATTTTTACTGAAGACAAAGTTTGCCACGACCAGCCTAATCGCTACCTCTGTCGAATATGGTTTGTACACACTCTTGACCTTCAGCAGTATGGCCTTGAAACCGGCTCAAATCATTTCTTACGGTTGTGGTATGCTCGTTAATTTCCTGTTGCAGAAACGCTTTGTTTTCGAGCTAAAAAGAAAGCTAAGTAGTGCTTTCATCGGTGCCATGGCGGTTTCCCTGGGTGGGATGGCGATCAACTTTGGGATTTACTCATTCTTACTTCGTTTTCCTTTTTTTATGGAAAACCATTATTTCGCAAAATTAGGTGCGACGGGTATTGTATTCTTTTATAATTTCTACATGAAGCGGTATGTCTTTGAACGGAAGTTTGTTTAAGGTGTTTTGGTTGTACATGCCCTACTTTTTTTAGTTAAACCATTCTTAATGTCCAGAATTTTCCATTTATCAATCTTGCTGTTCATCCCCTTTTTTTTAATGGGGCAAGAAAAACTTAGTATAGCAGATGCTATCCAATTGACATTAGCCAATAATTACCAAATTCAAATTGAAGAGCGCAATGTCGAAATTGCCCGAAACAATAATGATTGGGCGATCGCCGGCAGATACCCAAGCATAGATGCCACATTCAGCTTTAACAACGGATATACCAATAACAACAACCCAGCTTCCTTTTTGACTGAGCTTTCTTCTTTCAGTTCCGGGGTTGTTCCTGCCGTCGAAGCAAACTGGATCCTGTTTGATGGGCATCGCATTAAGATTACCAAATCGCAACTCGAGAAATTACAGGAACTAAGTGATGGAAACGTCCAGATTGCGGTTGAGAATGCCATTCAGGCAACCATCAATGCCTATTACGCGGTTTTAATCCAAGAGGAGCAATTAAATGTATTACAACAAGTACTGGATTTGTCTCGCGACCGAATCAACTATCAGGAGGTAAGAAAAGAATTTGGTCAAGCTGGTTCCTTTGATCTCTTACAGGCACAAGACGCTTATATCAATGATTCAACCTCATATCTGGTTCAAGTAAACAATGTAGCGATAGCAAGACGCAATTTAAACCTCTCTATGGGGATTGATGAAATAGAGACCACCTACGATTTGGCGGACAGCCTGGAATTCATTCCACAAGACTACGACCTTTCGGCCATACAACAAAGGATGCTTGCCAACAATAAAACACTACAGACTCTTTTCGTTAATCGGGAATTATCCAATATCAACACGAAGCTGGAGGAGAGCACAAGGAGTCCGACCCTAAGCTTACGGGGAGGGTTAAACTACAATTACAACATTGCCTCCGGAAGCGGAACCTTGCAGAATGGAGAGAGCCTATCTCTAGATGCCGTCGCACAAAGGACACTGAATGGCTCAGTCAATTTCACCCTTTCCTACAATCTTTTCGATGGCGGTATTAGAAGGCGCCGAATCCAAAATGCACAAAAGCAGGAGATGATCGCCCAACTCAATGTCGAGGACTTCAAACGCAATCTCAATGCTCAACTTAACAACACCTTCGCCACCTACAACCATCAAAAGGACCTGGTGTTGTTGACCAACAACTTGCTTGAAAATGCTACTGAAAATATTGCCATTTCCGAGGAAAGATTCAAAGGAGGTCTGATCAACTCATTCGATTATCGTACCATCCAATTGAGTTTCATTAATGCGTCTCAAGCAAGATTGAACGCCATCTTTAATCTCAAAAATACAGAGACCGAGTTGATTAAGTTGATCGGGGGATTAGTCCGTTGAAAAAATGCCGGTATTACCTTTTTCCCAAATGACTTTCAATGATTGAATTGCTTCTACTTGTTCAGATGCAACGTTGGTGGTTTCATTTGGGTCGGAGGCATGGTCGAATAATTCCTCCGTAGGTTTTTCGTCCCGAAAATACCGGGTATAGCGATAACGGTTCGTGCGCACCGTAATGCCATTCCTAAAGTAACCGTAAACCGCTTCTTTACCATTTGCCAGCGGATCATCCAGTAAAGGACGGAAACTTACACCATCCAGCGGGTGGGTTACTTCAATGCCGCACATTTCCATGAGTGTCGGATAAATATCAATGGTCTCTACCATTCCGGTCGCTGCTTTGCCCGGATTTGGCATACCGGCGGCCCGAACGATTAAGGTACTTCTTAGGGACCTTTCAAAAAGACTGTGCTTCCCCCATAAGAGATGATCGCCGAGGTGCCAGCCATGATCTCCCCAAATGACAACGATGGTGTTCTCTGCAAGCCCCAGTCGATCTAATTCCAACATAACCTTCCCTACTTGTGCATCTATATAACTCACACAAGCATAATAAGCGTGCATCACTTTCCGGGCATAAGCTTCGCTGATAGGCTTCTCAAGGGAAGCTAATTCATCCGTCAATTTATACTGATTAAACTCACCATTGGTATGTAAGCTTTTTCGATGGACGTCCTGGGGCAAGAAGGGATTTGGTGAAACGGGCATATCTTCCCGGTTGTATAAATCCCAGTATTTGGCCGGTGCGGTGAATGGTAAATGAGGTTTGAAGAAACCAACTCCTAAGAAGAAAGGTTGTTTTTTTTCTTTTAAGGACCTCAGCTGGCTAATTGCCAAATTGGTGGTAATACCATCCGGATATCCTTCGTCTCCTACCTCGCCCCGCTCATAAGGCTTAACTTCTTTGTTTTTACTGTGCCGATTTTCTCCATCTGCATAACCGAAAAAGGCATTCCAACCGGTTCCCCACTTATCTTGATTGGATAAAAATTCATCCCAGCTGTACGGTAGTTCCATTTTTGTTGACACACTGTCTAAGTACCCATACACTAAGCCATCCACGTAGTGGCTGATTTTACCTATTCCAACGGTATAATAACCATTTCGCCGCAGATGGTGGACAAACGTTTCGGGAACCTCACCTTCTGGTCGATTCGACAGATCCTTAGCCATCAAATCATTTTTAACCTCCCCTCTATGTTTGGGTCTCAATCCAGTTAACATGCAGTAACGAGAAGGGCCACAAGTGGGGACCTGAGTATAATGCCTGTTGAATAGTCTCCCCTCAGCCGCAAGTCGGTCGAGGTTTGGACTTTTGATCACGGGATTTCCGTAACACCCCAGTTCCGGACGAAGGTCGTCGATGGCGATGAATAAGATATTCGGTTTTAAAGATTCTTCCTGCGCCTTTTCACACGACAGAAAGGCAATTACTATACAGGCAAAGACAGTATACCGGATAAAAATAGGTCGACACATGAAACGAAGTTTTAGCTGTTCCGCTAATTTACAGCTGTTTCGGGCAATATCCGAGACTGGCTTTAAGATCCTCCATTCTTTTTCTCTTTTTATCTCAACTCCGGTTTCAATCATTTTGACCGTATAGCTGTGACCAGCAGTATCCATAGTATGGCTATTGACGATGCCGGTATAAGCGGGCCCAACTGAAATCCGCAACCTCAATTTTGTCACCGCTCGGTTGAAGTCTGCTCAAGGCACTGATCGCTCACAAGAAAACAAAGTGATCATCAAAAAAGAGAACAACAAAAGTGCATGCCCAAATGTTAATTTTTATTCTACAATGGCAATTTGATCTTTCTTACCCAGTTTTTTGTTTAGTCGAGGTACGATGTTTTCTACTATATTTTTCTTTCTCGGTCCGAGTTTAGTCAACATTTCTTGGTAGTAGCTGAGTTGGTTCTCCTGATCCGCCGTTAGGCGTCCGGTCCATCCCGATACAGCGCGGTACAAACTCCGCGTCCGACTTAACAATTCGATAAACAAACGATTGACTTCCTTGATTTCAGCAACGGATTTTGCATCGATTCCCTTCTTGGCCTTAACCAGCTGTTCTACTTCTTTTTGGATCGGGCGTAAAACCCTAGCGCCACTCAACACACTTTCATACAATCTAGTCATCTCCACTAATTCCATTGTCCACGCTTTATTATCTTCAATGGGGACTTCAAACCTGGGATCAGGATTTACTCTAAAGTCTTGGTAGTACGCTTTACCATTGACTGTCAACTTGGCCATGTAAAGACCCGGTGTGACCATTGGTCCCTGCAAGCCGGAAGAACGCCAACGGTTGGCGTTCTTATTTTCAGCGGGTAATACGGGTAGTCTTGGATATCTAAAATCCCAAACGACCCGATTTATTCCCGCAGCGGTATCTGGTCGAAGCTCACGAATCTTCTTCCCAGATTTTGTAAGGATCGTCAATGCCACATTGGCCTTCGGCATCGCCTCCTTTAGGTAGTAATCCATGACAACACCCTTTGCCGGATTCTCTCCTCGGAAGATCATATCTCCAACATGTGTTCCCTGCCTGGTGTATTGGATCATCGTTGCATCGGCAATCGAAAATAAATTAGCCTCGGAAGCAAGTATTTCGGGAGTCAATTCCTGTAATGCGTTTAGGTGATCAAGAATCCAAATCCCGCGGCCATGAGAACCCAATATGAGATCGTTGTCCCTAGGGTGAATGACCAAATCATTAAAGGCAAGCGTGGGCATATTATTTTTGAGTTCAACCCAGTGCTTTCCCTGGTCAATGGAGAAAAACACTCCGATCTCGGTACCGATAAAAAGTAAATTTGGGTTCCTGGTGTCTTCTCGTACAGTCCTGATTACTCGATTTGCGGGCAAATCTCCGGTAATAGAAGTCCACGATTGACCGTAATTCTCCGTTTTATAAAGGTAATTCCCAAAATCGTCATTCCGATAATTATTGATGGCTACATAGGCTACCCCAGGCTCAAACTTTGAGGTTTCGATGCCTGAGATCCATGCAGATTCTGGCAGTCCATCCAGGTCCTTTGTCACATTTAACCAACCTCTACCATCATTTTGTGATACCTGTAGATTACCATCATCTGTTCCGACATACAACAACCCTTGTTTGAGCGGTGATTCAGCAATAGCCGTCAAAGTTGGATAGTATGGCACACCATCATCCAGGGAGGCTGTCAGGTCATCCGCTCTTTGCCCCATAATCTTTAATTCTCTACGATTTACTTTGGTGGTAAGGTCTCCCAGTTCGATCCAGGAGTTGCCATTATCGATACTCTTCCAGAGTTTATTAGTCCCTGCATAAATGGTATTTGGGTCGTGGTGGGAAAGGTAGAAAGGTCCATCCCAATTGGCAGGTGCCATCGCATTTCCAAGTTCTGGTTCGGGCAGTCCAGGGCCCCAGGCTTCCCAATTTCGGCGAGGGCTGATCTTTCCTTTTGGATCGCCAGGGCGGATCGATCTCTTTTGGCGAGTTTGTAAATCCATCCGGAATAGACCTAGGTATTGGGACTCTCCAAAGAGTGTGTTTTCATCAGTTCGATGAACCAGGCTGAGAAAACCATCTCCGCCGCCAGTTTTAATCCAATCCTGATTCAGAATACCATCGTTAAAATAGGTCTCGCTAGGCCCCATCCAGCTACCATTATCTTGCAGTCCGCCGTAGACCCAATAGGGATTGCGCATATCTACACTTACCCGATAAAATTGACTGATGGGCAGTGAAGTTACAAACAGCCAGGTCTTTGCCCGATCATAGGAGATTCCCAACCCTCCATCATCTCCTTTAATCACATGACGGGAATCTTTCGGATTCACCCATACGATCCGGTCATCGCCGTGGAGAGATTGCTTCGCGGTCGTAAAATCTTTCCCTCCATTATCCGAATAGCTAAAACTATTCATCATGTAGATGCGCTGATCGTCACTGGGATCGACCAACGGTTGACTGGCATACATTGGCCTCGGATTCCAATTGCTCATAAAAGTCCAGGTGGCACCTTTGTCTTCAGAACGGTACAATCCAGCCCGACGTTCCTCATAGGCAGTGGAAGCATTGTACCGAAAACCTTGCTCAATGGATGCATAAACAATATTCGGGTCCGTTCGATAGATCGAAATCCCGATCCGCCCTAGTTCCCCCTCCGGTAATCCTTCCGTCAGTTTGGTCCAATTTGCTCCTCCGTCCGTAGTTTTGTACAACCCACTTCCAGGTCCACCGCCGTGGAACCCATATGCTCTTCTTCTCCGCTGATAGGTTGCGGCGTATAACAAGTCTGGATCCGAAGGGTCCATCGCGACATCTACCACTCCCGTATTTTCGTCTACATAGAGAATCCTTTGCCACGACGCTCCACCGTCGGTAGTTTTGTAAAGTCCACGTTCTTCATTCGGGCCCCAGAGATGTCCCATCGCAGCGACAAAAACGGTATTGGTATCCTGTGGATGGAGTACGATGCGGCCAATATGATGTGACTCTGGCAATCCTACATTTTCCCAGGTAGCCCCGCTATCAGTCGACTTATAGACCCCATCTCCCCAAGAGGAGCTCTGTCGATTGGCGCGCTCTCCGGTTCCAACCCAAAGGTGATGAGGAAATTCTTGGTGAACGGCAATATCCCCTACAGAATGTGTGCTCTCATTTTCAAAGACAGGTTTAAAGGTGACTCCGTTGTTAGTCGTCTTCCATACACCACCAGTAGCTGATGCAACATAGATGATATAAGGATCCTTCTCTACTACCGCCAAATCAACAATCCGACCGCTCATGGTAGCAGGGCCAATAGATCTCAGTTTCAGGTCTTTGACTGTCTCCATGCTCAAAGTCGCTTTTTGAGCATCGACAGAAAGAAAGGAAAACAAAGTCATAAAGAAGCATAAAGAACGTAGATAGCAACTCATAAAACAATTTTTCGATTGAATAGTCTTGTTCAGATAGCACGCTTATTTTCAACGGTAATTTCCGACCCCTCGGCCAGCATAACAGATATTGGCGTCGCATTGGTCAAATCTCCAAAACGAGCACCATAGACCCTCCCGAAATCAACGTCTATCTCGTATTTTTTTATTTGATAAGCTTCCCAGGTGGGGTGGGTCACTTCGTACTCAAAAGTCTTCTGCTCAGTAATTTTTGTATATCCCCAATAATGTTCGGTGATGAATTCCGTTTCACTTGCTTTTTCAATCGGTTGTGATACTTCCTCGCTTTCCACTCGAAAGCGTTGCCATTTTCCTCCCATTTTCCACCTGTATTCAACGATTTGAACACCATTCCTATTTTGCCAAACGTGACTCATTGGCAATGTTTGGTAATGTTCTTTATAGAGCAGGTTTGCTACCAATGTCAGGGCAGGTTTAGGTACAATCTCTTTGATGAATACTACTCCTCGCTTCCATTCTCCCGCTTCTTTGTATTTTACGTAAAACCGCAAGTTAACTTCCTCGAAATTAATGTGAAATGGGATTTTGATTCCCAAAAGTCTGGTATTCTTAAACATAAAACCAACCAGGCTGACGTAACAGGTATCGTTCCAAATATCCAGTTCGGTCTTATTGGGAAGAAAGTTTTTAAGTAGATCAGGGTCAATCTCATAGTTTGCTAGAGCGAGTTTGCGCCATTCTGCTTTTAAGAAGCTCATAAATTGGTTTTAAATGGGCTCGAAGTGTTTCCAATCGTGCTAGAGAAAATGTTTCAGCATAATGATTTCCTTTTCTTTCAAGGGGCGGAAAAAACCCCGCGGCAAATCTTTCTTAGTTAGTCCGCCGTAGTAAATTCGGTCTAATGTTTTCACGCGATACCCAAGATGCTCAAAGATTCGTCGCACAATGCGGTTGCGTCCGATGTGAATTTCAATAATTACTTCGTTTTTACCTCGGCCATGGGCGTGGCCGACTTTATCTACAAGTGCATTTCCATCTTCCAACTCCAACCCTTTGGCAATCTTCTCAATATCGTGTTGGGAGACTTCTCGATCCAAGGCAACATGATAGACCTTCTTCACATTGTGGCTAGGGTGAGAGAGTTTTTTGGCTAGGTCGCCATCGTTGGTTAGTAATAAAAGCCCAGTGGTATCCCGGTCCAGTCTACCAACGGGATAAATTCTCTCTTTAACCTTGCCACCAACGATATCTAAGACTGTTTTGCGTCCCCGTTCATCACTAGAAGTAGTTATTACGTTTTTGGGTTTATTCATCAACAGGTAGATTTTTTTCTCTTCCCGCTTCAGAATTTGATCTTTGTACTTTACCACATCTTCTTCCCCTACCAAAATCCACGGCTCCAACACGATTTCATCATTTACTACAATCTGTCCTGATTTTACCAATTCTGCAGCTTGCCTTCGAGAACAAACCCCGCAATGCGCGATGTATTTGTTCAGCCGCATGCCCTCTGCCGCTTCGCCCGATGGTACGGGATGTTTGTTTTTCTTTTCTTTTTCCATGCAATATTATTCAATGAAGTTGTTTAAAGTTTCTGTTTCGCAGCGAAAAAATCAGATAAATGGTTCTCAGAATCGGTTTTTTTCTCAGCATAACAGCGCTACGGTGATAAAAAAAGCTGTTTTGAGGTTCATCTAGCTGGGTTTTGCAGTCGGAAGATAAACTTTAAACAACTTCAGTGACAAATTAGAACAAAGGAGGATAATGCGCAAGTATTCCATCCAATACACCCGATCACTCCGTAAATCTTCCGACTCACTACCTCAAACGACCATTCCACTCACTTCCTCTTTCCCCGATCGGTTAAACAGGCCATATTTGTATCGTAAGTAAGAACAAAAAGTTGTTCTAATCCCCGACCCCAGAAAAACCAAATTATAACCTATTGAACCACTTGAAAACAAGAAATAGAAAAACCAAAATCGAAAACGCCCAAAAAGGATCATTTGAAAACAAACACTAAACCCCAATACCAAATTTTGAGAACCCCATGACCATATTCAAATTTCATCATTCATCGAAGATTTAGACCATGGCACCAGAAATCCCCGTTTCTGGTGCTTTTTTTATGGTGCCAATAATGGATCTTCACGAATGGTGATCCACCCTTCGGCCTCCCTATCATTCAAGAGGACTCGTATTCGATATCTTCCCGCTGGCGCTTCAATCGGTTTTAACGGCTTTGCAAACAGCGGTCGCCCTCCTGCGTAACCAGCAAAAGACTCCACCAGCCGACTCCGTACTTTGTTGGCTGATCTAACTGTATTAATTGCCCTGCAATCTACCCGGATAGCCGAAAGCGTATCTTTCAGGACCGGTTGCTGCACTCTTGCATCCAACAATTCGATTGTCTTTTGCAAATTAGATTTTTGCAGCTTCAAATCTTCTTTTGAAGGTAAAAAGAAAAAATCCCAGTAGTGGCGGTTAATGCCTTTATCAGCTGCTACTTTCCACATGCGATTTCGTGCTGAATAAGGATCAATTACAGAGATGGTCACCGAATCCTTGGGGGTTTCCTTCAAGTAGAATTGAATGGCAGCTCCCCGATGCGGATTCGCTCCCCGGAATTCGAAGTACGGTTGTTTTCTTCCGGTATTGATCTGTCGCCATTTGGTAGCGACCTTACTTTGATAAATGTGAATTTGCTTTTCCAAAACATCGGAATTGGATTGCCTCAGGGGTCCAATATCATCCAGAATCCAGATGCTCCGGCCATGAGTACCGGCAATCAAATCACCTTCCCGAGGATGAACGATGAGGTCGTGAATTGCAACCGTTGGCATCTTTGCCATTAGTTCGTGCCATGATTTTCCTCGATCAATCGAAAAATGCACCGCAGCTTCCGTTCCCACAAAAAGCAGATTAGGATTCTCCAGATCCTCATGGAGAACATAAGTGCTGTATTTTTCCGGTAAATCCCCGGTTATATCGGTCCAGGTTTGCCCGAAGTCTTCCGTCACAAAAACGTAGGGCTTCATGTCATCATACCGGTGATTATCAAGTGTCACATAGCAACGGCCCTCTACGAAGTTGGATGGTTCGACTCTACTGATCCACGGGCGGGGATTCAATCCGGTCAACTGATTGCCGACTTCGGTCCAAGTGGCTCCACCATTCCGACTAACGTGCACGTAACCATCGTCTGTACCAACCCAAATCAAGGCGTCATTTAATGCAGATTCTGCAATGGTAATTATGTTGAAGTGATTCTCTCCACCAGTCACGCTATTGGTCAGATAACCACTTTTGCTTGGATTTCTCCATTGGGGGTCATTACCGGTCAAATCTGGGCTTATGATCCGCCAGCTTTCTCCCCGGTCGACCGACTTAAACAGGTAGTTACCTCCAAAATATATGGTCCGGGGATTATTGGGAGATAATACTAGAGGACTACTCCAATTAAAGCGAAATTGAGGTGGCAAAATGGGGCGGCCAGCTCTCTCGAAGAAAAACCAATGTTCGCCCGGATAAATGGTATAGTTGGTTTTGGTCTCCGGAAAATCAGGGTCAAAATATTCATCAAAGTTTACAATTGTTTCCGGAGTTGGTGTGATGTAGGTATGCTCTCTAGTCTCCACGTTTAGTCGAGCACAAAAGCCGACGTGATTGACCAGGTACATGGTTCGCCAGTCCGTCGGATCAATTTGCGTGTGAAAACCATCTCCTTCTCCCACCCAGGTATTGTGCATATTAAGAATTCCACGAAACTCACGACTGTTGCTAGGTCCTGCCCACAGTCCATTATCCTGAAGACCTCCAGCTACCCAATACGGGTCCCGCATATCCGTACCGATGGCGTAATATTGCGCGATCGCCATATTGTTGAAAGAGAGAATGGATTGCCCTCCATCAACGGTCAAACGCAGACCTTGGTCCGTACATAAATAGATGATATCATTGTCGTACGGAGCAATCCACATATCGTGATCGTCTCCGCCATCTGCCCGCCACTTTCTAGCTTGAAAAGATTGTCCCCCATCCCTGCTGATTTCGGCACCGTGCGAAACGATATAGATGTTGTCGGGATTAATGGGATCAATCTCAATCTGTCCATGATAGAATGGACGCACGGCATGTTTATGCAAGAATCGCCAGCTCTCACCACCATTATCCGAACGATAGACACCGGAACCAGGAAGGCCTTCCGGTAGATTTTCATCAGCTTCTACTGCGGCAACCATAATGTCGGGAAATTTTCGACAGATGGAAAGGTCGATCATACCGGTATCCCCGGTAGGTAACCCCTTTCGAATCTTCCGCCAGGTTTTACCTCCATTCACACTTTTATAGATCCCTCCATTAGGCCCTCCACTGGTATACCAATATGGCTCTCGAAGACGCTGATAGAACCCAGCAAATAAAACATTGGGATTACCCGGTTGCATGATAATCTCGGTGCAGCCCGTCTTGCCGTCATTCGGCAAACCAGTCATAAGCTTTTCCCAGCTTCTGCCGCCATCGACGGTTTTGAAAAGTCCTCTATCGCCAGAATAGCCCCACAGATGTCCCACGGCGGCGACAAAAGCAATATTCGGGTCTTCCGGATGCAGGGCAATCTCAGCGATGTGATGTGTATTTTCCAACCCGAGATGGGCAAAAGTCTTACCACCGTCCGCTGACCGGTAAATACCATCTCCCCAGCCACTACTGTTACGGTTTGCCGCTTCGCCGGTCCCAACCCAGATAATATCGGGATTGCTCTGCATCATAGCAATAGCGCCGATAGATCCAGCGCCATATCGGTCGAAAACACTTTCCCAGGTAATACCACCATTGGTCGACTTCATAACACCTCCGGATGCGGTGGCACAGAGTACATGCCGATAATCGGTCTCCAAAGCTTCAACTGCTGATATTCGTCCCATCATATTGGCCGGACCAATATTTCGCCAATGAAGATCTTGAGAATAAGGATTGTCCTTTCTTTGTGCCAAAAGGGAAAATGTGAACAGCAACGGGAGGCTACTCAAAAGCAAACGAAACATCATAAATATTTAAACTTTTACCAGGTCAATTCGACTTTTTGGCCAGTTTTTGCGGCGCTATAGATGGCCTCGATTATTTTCATGCCCTGAACTCCTACTTCACCTGATGCAATCACTTCGGTTCCTTCCTTAATATTCATGGCAAAAGCATCCATTTGTGCTGCTTGCTGATTGCGATATCCAGCATTCATTGCCTCTTTTCCTACGTATCCGCCGGGTACATCATAACCATAGGCCGGTGAGGTCCCATAATTTCCTTTTTCCGCATAGATGTGTAAGTTATTCGCTCGAGCCACATAACTGGAAGTACAATTTGCTATTGCCCCACTGGGGAATTCCATCTGCCAGGTAATGGTTTCTTCCATGTCCGGCAATTTATCCATGAAGGTTTTGAACGACTGCGCCGTAATGGAAGACGGCAACTCACCCGTACCATAGCAGGCTCCCTCGAGGCAGTATACTCCAATGTCCATCAAAGGGCCTCCACCGGACAAAGATTTATCCGTAAAGCGCCAATTGGGGCTATTGATTCCGTAAAACGAGAAATTGGTATCGATCACCTTGACCTGCCCGTAAACCTGTTCGCGGGTCAATCGCATAATCTCCAGGTGTGTTGGATCATATCGATTGCGGTAACCGACCTGCAGAAGTTTACCTGCTGCTTTGCAAGCATCCACTAGTTCCTGTGCTCTCGCTACTGAGATCTCCATCGGTTTTTCCGTTATTACATGCTTACCGGCTTTGGCAGCGCGAATTCCAAATTCGGCGTGGCGTGAATTCGGTGTAACTACATAGACAATGTCAATATCGGGATTGTCTTTTATCGTGTCAAAGTTTTCATAGTTATAAATGTGTGTAGGTGGAATGCCATATTTGTCCGCCCATTCCTTCTCCTTGCTGGGAGTACCGGTCACAACACCAGCTAAATAGCAGTGTTCTGTGTGTTCAAAAGCCGGAGCTAAGCGAGTGGATGAATAATTACCTAAGCCACAAAGTGCAATACCCAATTTTCGATCCCGATTATTATTAGCTAAACAACGATAGCTGATTAACCCAGATGCTAGAGCTACTGCACCAACAGAAGAATTTTTGATGAAACTACGACGAGAAGTGCTGTTGATTGGTTTTTCCATTGCTATTGAATTGATTTGGGATTAAAAATAAAAATGTTTCCCAAATATGCTGTGAATCCTAAAGATTCCATTTATTTTGAAGTAATGCACTCCATTCCATCAACTTAAGGTTTTAAACATGCCATCAAGCAGATTATACACCCTATTGGCTGTCTTGTCATTTTGGGGTTGCCAAACTACTTCAGAAAACGCGAATGGCGACCAGCAATTACCCAATATCATCTACATCTTAGCCGATGACATGGGCTATGGTGATGTCTCCGCGTTGAATAAAGAGGCCAAAATTCGCACACAGTTTCTAGATTCCATAGCCAGCCAGGGAATCCATTTTACGGATGCGCACAGCCCTTCCTCAGTTTGTACGCCAACTCGCTACGGGTTACTAACTGGTCGTTACGCCTGGCGCTCTAAACTCAAAGCGGGTGTCACTTGGAGTTACGATAGTCTCTTGATTGACAAGAATCGCTCGACCGTTGCTGATTTGCTAAAACAGCACGACTATTTTACGGCCTGTGTTGGCAAATGGCATCTTGGACTGGATTGGGCGAGAACTGCCAATGGTGCGATCGATTTTTCACAACCCATTAGTGGTGGCCCGAATGAAGTAGGTTTCGACTACTTTTACGGTATTACGGCTTCCCTGGATATCCCTCCTTATTTCTATATTGAGAACGATAGGATCACCGCTACTGCCATTGATAGCATTGAAGGGAATGATTTACAAGGACCCGAATTTTGGCGGAAGGGGCCGATCGGGAACGATTTCAAACATGTAGAAGTACTTCCTAAACTCACTGAAAAAGCGATCGACGTGATTGCTGAACAATCTAAGACAGACGCACCGTTTTTCCTCTACTTTCCTTTGCCGGCCCCACACACGCCAATACTACCAACAGATGAATTTAAGGGCAAGACCGGCACCAATCTCTACGGTGATTTTGTCTTAATGGTGGATGATGTAGTGGGGCAGATCCTTCAGGCGGTCGATGATAATCAGATAGCCGACAACACCCTTATCATCTTTACCAGTGATAATGGTTGTAGTCCCCGAGCGAATTTTAAAGAATTGGCACTTAAAGGTCACTTCCCAAGTTATCAGTTTAGGGGGCATAAAGCCGACATTTTTGAAGGGGGACATAGAGTCCCGTTTTTGGCGCGATGGCCACGCAAGATCAGGAGTGGTATGATCTCTAAAGAAACCATGTGCCTGACCGACTTAATGCGGACTTGTGCAGCCATCGTCGGCGACACCTTAACAGATCAAGTAGCTGAAGATAGCTATAATATGTTGGCTCCTCTAACTGGCGCCAGCTACCAAGGCCCGATTCGGGAAGCAACCGTACATCATTCTGTTAACGGTTCTTTTGCCATCAGAAAAGACAATTGGAAACTGGAGTTCTGTCCGGGTTCTGGTGGTTGGAGTTTCCCGACTCCCGACAAGGCCAAATCCCTACCTCTACCTCCCATTCAACTTTATGACCTCGAACTAGACATTGCTGAACGCAAGAATCTGGCAGAGGTTCAGCCCGAGAAAGTTGCCGAACTATCGCAACTAATGAATCAATACATCAGGAATGGAAGAAGCACCCCGGGCAGCCCACAAAAAAATACCGGGGTCGTACAATTCGTCCAAGAGGATTACAAGGAGATTTACAAGAATGCTCAATAATTATTTTCATTTTTCATAATACGATCCTAATTTTGGACGTTTATTTGTATCTCCAATCAACTTTTTAAGCTACACGGAACACAACTTCTCTCCAGAAAAACTTAGCTAAAGTTTATTTGGCTACCCTCGACAACACCCGATGGGCTCTATGAGTATGTCAACTACACGCGAATACTCAAGATTCTTTGATTGTCCAAATAAAATTAGTCTACGGATTGTAAACAGATTTATCATGAGATTAGAAAAAAGTAGGATTACATTACTTGCGGTATTACTGTTTTTCGTTTTTGCCGGAAAAACTTCATTTGCACAAGAACTTACGGACGATGCCTCAGCCTATTCGCTGAGTCCACTATCGGCCCCTGAAGTGGAAGTAGTTGCCAAGATGAAGGCGAAAATCAATGTTAGTACATTACAGCCGAACCCCGCCAAGGAGGTTTCCAAATTGAAGTTAGAACTGACCGAACGCGCTACTGTAGATGTCAGCATAACAGATCCAACAGGAAAAAAGTTGAGTAATCTATTTAAGAGAGAGCTTGCTCCCGGAACTCATAATTTCAATCTAAAACTGTTATCTATGCCCGCCGGAATTTACCTGGTAAAGATCAATAGCAAGATGGGAAGTATAACGAAAGAGCTGGTCGTCGTTGATTAACGCCGACCAACCCATGATTTTTAGCCGAGTAGGCCCTGTAATTTCATGGCCACTCCCATGTCTCCGGAGACTTTAATTTTGCCACTCATAAAGGCCGACATTGGATTAAGGTCGCCGCTGACCAAAGCCATAAAGTCGTCCATGGAAACACTTACAGTACAATCGGCATCTTTATCATCCGTGGAAATGGTATTGCTATCGCCGGTTCCATCAATGAAAATAGCTTGGTCGCCCATGTTAAATTTCAACGTCTTTCCCAGTGGAGCGGCACTCGCTGCTTTTTCATTCAATCCAGCCAGAATACTTTCAAAGTTCATAATCGTATTTTAATGTTTATTGAATTCACTTTAGGAGACCGGAACTACTTTTACTTTTGCGTAGCCATACGGATGATCTCCCAATACCCATTGGCTAAGGTCCCCTCTTCGTAAAAACCTCTTTCTTTCAACAATCGGTGCATCTTGGGGAGATTGTAAAAAGGTACGGCCATTAGCATGTGGTGTTCCAGATGATAATTGACATTATAGGGAGCAAACAAGATTTTTTCCAATAAGTTTGCATAGGTAGTTCTGGTGTTCTTAATTGGGTCTAATGGATCTACCACCATGGAATGTTCGGCCATTGAGCGAACCCTTAGGCTAAATTGAAATGTGGTCAGAAACGCACCGACCCACAATAGATAAAGCCAGGGTGAGGCCAACCAAGTCAACAATCCCAACAATATCAAGTTGGTTAACAACGGACCACCCATTTTCAACAAAAATACACGCAAGAATTCCAACCAACTTCGATCTTTTTGAGACGAACGTATGATTTTACCTCCAGTATTGTAATTCAAGTACCCTAAGTGCATCATCACGAGTCCAGACAATGTCTTAATACCTGTTTGTCCGGTCAAATCCCGAACAAATTTCCGAAACATGCTCTTCCGGGTAGTGGGATACCCCCTGGTCAACATCAAGTCGGGATCTTCCTCAGTACCCGTGGTTAGGTGATGTTGGTGGTGATAGGGCCGGTATGCTAGCATGTCCTGAAAAACGGGGAATCCTCCCAGCCACTGCCCGACAAAATCATTGAGTGTACCATTTTTCAATACCGCACGATGAGATGCATCATGCATCAAAATTGCGCAAGCCAATTGACGGCCACCTAAAACGAAAAGGGCCAAGATAATCACGATGACGTTTGGCCATTGATATACACTCCAAAAAGCCAGTGCGACCCAGGTCCAATGTAACAGGATATGAGATAGGGCCAGCCAATCGTTTTTTCTCAATAATGCCCGTCGTTCTTCCGGACTCAGGTAGGGAGCAGCCGACAGCACTTGCATAGTGACCGAATTTGATGAATTACAAAGATAACCGCTCCCGATGACAAAATTTCAAGTCCTAGATTTTTTTATATTTTACGCCGGTTTTGCACTTTTTACTCATCATTAACAGGTCAACATGGCTCGCGTAGAAGACATCTTGAAGAAACTCGTTTCCTTTCCGGTTCTGGGAGGACAAAGCAACCTTTCCATCATCACCTATATCCAGGATTATCTGGAGGAATTCGGTGTAAAGTATCACTTGGTTGAAAGTGAAGATGGTAGCAAAGCTTCCCTTCATTGCCGGATCGGTCCACCGGTAGACGATGGTATCATACTATCGGGACATACTGATGTAGTTCCGGTCGAGGGGCAGCCCTGGACGACTGATCCATTTGATCTCACACTTAGAAACGGTAAATTATATGGCCGGGGTTCGTGCGATATGAAAGGGTTTATTGCCTGTTGTCTGGCTGGAGTTCCGGAAATGGTGGCAGCCGACTTAAAGAAACCGATCTATTTTGCTTTTTCGTATGATGAAGAAGTTGGCTGCCTTGCTGGTCCGAAACTGGCTCGCGCTATCAGAGACGATTATGAAGAAAACGCAAAATACGCGATCATCGGCGAACCCTCTTTGATGCAGCCGATCGTTGGACAAAAAGGCATCTGCGTTTTCCATACAACGGTGAACGGATCGGCTGGGCATAGCAGTAGAATTCAACAGGAAGTCAGTGCTATACATGAATCCAGCCGACTGATATTATGGCTGGAGAACAAGATGAAGCAATTGATCGATGCGGGGCACTTAGACGATCGATTCGTACCAAACCACAGTTCTTTGCACATCGGAACGATCGAGGGAGGGATCGCTCCCAATGTCATTGCCGACCATTGTTCTTTCCACTGGGATGCTCGGATCATCCCACGGGATAGCACCGAAGAGATTTACCGAGAATTTCTAGTCTATTGCAATGAGAGAGCGGAATTATTAAGAAAACGCTTTCCTGGTTTCAAAATCGAAACAACTATGCATCATCCTCCGGTTCCGGCCCTCGATACACCAGAAAACTTACCGATCGTCGATATGGTCAAAGAGCTGTCAGGAATCGAAAAGGTGTCCACCGTCGCATATGCTGCGGAAGCTGGACAATTTGCAGAAGCCGGTTTCGAATCCATTATTTGTGGCCCGGGTTCCATTTCACAGGCTCACCGGGCCGACGAATTTATTGCAGTTGATCAATTGCATAAAGGAGTTACCTTTATCAAAAGGTTGACTCAAAGGATGTCCGAATAGCCTTATTCAAGTCGCCCGCGAATATTCCAGTTGATGTTTTCCCCGGTTCGTTGACTAAATGTTCGCCAGCGCATATCTTCACTAGAGTACAACCAATCTCCGCCTCTTTGGGCAGGACCGGCATCGCAGCCAATCGATTGTTGGGTATCAGGATGCGTAAACGCAATGCTAAGCCACAAACCTTCTCCGGTAATGGGAATTGGCTCCTGTAAGGTAATGGCATTCCATCCCGGGGTTCTAACACCTGCGGTTACGTCGGCTTCAAAAAGCAGATCACCTGGCGTTGTCGATGTACCTTCTCCGTAGATCCGGACCAGGCAAACGGACGGATTAGCTCCCATAAACCAAGACACTTCGACCAAATTCTTGCCGATGCTGTTCGAGAGATCGGCCCCAAAGAACTGCGCTGATGCCTCGTAATCGGCAGCTACCAGAATTGGTCCGGTCACGTTTTCACCATCGTAAGCAAGAATGTTTTCATCGACGAAAGGTTGATCATCTTCCGCATTACAACCAAATAGGAAGACTGCTGTGGTCAGAGCAAAGAAAGCGTATTGTAATTTTAGCATAAGTAGTTTTTTCTCCTCGAAGATTCAAAAATTGTTGCCAAAAGAACAAGTAATTAAGATAACCTTAGGCCTTTTTAACCTTTTTTAAAGGCTCGAGTCAATTGATCCCGATTTGGAAGACGAGAAACTTGGTTGGCGGGAGAAAATAGATATTGCCCCGCCAATCGGAAGTGAGTTGGTTTAAACCTGAGAATAATCCAGAGGTTTCAGGAACACCCTTAGTATATTGGAGACCGTATTTGCGTATTCTTCTTTTCCAGACATTGCTTTCCAGTCTGGATGACTGATAAAATCTTTCCAGTTGCTATCTCTTTCCTCCATATTCTTAAACCACAACATATAAATCAGTGCTGGCATACCGGGGCCGGCCATGATGTGTCCAAAGAAAACTGAATTCAGTTTCGTCTTATCAAAGATTTCAATTTCCCCTTCATTGAACATCTTTACCTTTCTGCGAACGGCATCCTCACTGTAGCCTTCGTAAGTTCGAAGTTCAAAAATGCGCTCTTTACTATCTGGAATCCGCATTACCGGCAGGCCGCTAAATGCCTGCAATATAGAAGTTTCGTAGCGGGTATAGATTGCTTTGTCAACCGGTACTTTGTCATAAGTCGCAGCTCCTTTGAGGTATTCTGTATCCTCGCTTAGTTTTGATCCAACTTCTAGCATATGCTGGGCAGAATTGTAGGGAATCAAGACATATAATTTAGTGGGATTTGGATCTGCCACTTCTCCAAAAACACCTACATTCCCAACACCGTGGCGGTTTAAAGCCGGAATCAAAGCCGATTGTAAATATTCATGCAATGGCGCCTTCGAACCAAAGAATCTGAGCGTATAGACCCTTAGTTCATACATTTGTTGTTGTTCCTCCATTTCAGAAGCACTATTTTTTGCGGAAGCACTGACTAAAGCAGACGCCCCCACTGTGGTTAAAGCGGTTTTTTGAATGAATTGCCTTCTTTTCATCTTTAAAGTATTAGATGGTGGTAAATTTAGTTTCAGTTACTTCTACCGGTCTTTCTAAATTCCTCCAATATGCCGGAGAGTTCTGCAACCACATCCGGCTGTTCATTGTAAAGATTGGTAGTTTCTTGCAAGTCTATGCTCAAATCGTACAACTGACCTGCGGGTTCTCCCACTTTAGGTTGATAAGTAGTGGGTTGTGAAAAGCCACCAGAACCCCGTCCCAAGATCAATTTCCAATCTCCTCTCCGCACTACAAAAACCCCTTTGGAAGAATGTTGAATGATGGCCTTTTGATTGGCTACTGCATTCGAATCACCCATTAAAATTGGCAGGATACTGTGACTATCTTCCCCTGCCTCTGCCGGGAGGTCAAGGCCTACTACCTCAGCACAGGTCGCCATCAAATTGGTAAGGGAAGTCAAGGCTTTGCTCTCTGATTCAGGTTTTATTTTCCCAGGCCATTTTGCAATGAAGGGAATTCGATGTCCTCCCTCCCAGGCATCTGCTTTCATACCTCTCAAGCTACCGGCAGATCGATGCTCGTAGGATTCGATCATATTAGGGGGCCAAAAAGGACCGTTATCACTGGTAAAGATCACCAGTGTGTTTTCTTCAAGCCCCAATTCAACTAAAGACCTCAAAACCCGTCCAATTTCAGCATCTACCATACTTACAAAATCGCCATAGTTGCCCGCTTGGCTGATGTTGGAATAGGGATTCGTAGGCATCCAGGGGGTATGAGGTGCAGCCAATGGCAGATATAAAAAAAAGGGGCTTCCCCGACGCTCCGTTTCCCGAATAAATTGAATGGCTTTATCTATAAAATTAGGCAGGACTTGATCAAACTCAAAGTCGGGCGCAATTCTACCCGCTCTCCAAAAAGCTCCGGTGTATCCGGTATTGAGATCATTACCTGCTGTACTGTCACTCGGTAAAGTCACCAGTTCATCGTTTTCGAGATAACAATAAGGATCCATATCCAACGAAGCCGGTAATATATAGGAGTAGTCAAAACCATGATCCAATGGGCCATCCGTTGGTTTCTTTGAAAAATCCAACAACTCGGAGTCCAGATCAGTGACCATTCCAACTGAATTGGCCGTTGTACTTTGGTCTGTTTGCCCTATTGCAGCTCCTTCTTTAAGCACCCAATCTAATCCCAAGTGCCACTTTCCGACCACTCCCGTCCGATACCCTTGACTTTGTAACAAAGAAGCCACCGTCAATCGATCCGGCTCAATCAATGCACGCCCATAGCCACGTAAAACTCCAACGGGTAGGCGACTTCGCCAACAATAGCGGCCGGTCAATATACCATATCGGGTGGGCGTGCAGACTGCTGATGGTGAGTGAGCATCCGTAAACTTCATCCCGTCCTTTGCCAGCTTATTCAGTTCAGGCGTTTCAATCTTCGAATCCGGGTTGAAGGATGCGATGTCGCCATAACCCAAGTCATCCGCAAGGATGTAGAGAATATTGGGTAATGATGGCTCTCTATCAGTTACCGTCTGGTTATTACTCGTGCAACCAAAAGATAGAAGATAGAGGAGAGCCCCCAACGAATAACGGGATTGAATCATGGTTATTTTCGTTTTGTAGCAACAATCGAGTGGTTATCAAGGCCAAACCCAAATCATATAGTTCCTTAATTTTCAAAAGACGCAGAGACCGCATCACTACCCTTAATGGCATAATTTGGGCGCGGATCCGTCTTAGTAAATACCTCTAGTTCCGCACGCGGTAAGATGGTGACAAAATTCTCCACAGTACTTCCCATTGCCTCCTGCAAAGCCCCAATATCTAATTCCAGATGGCTCAGTAAGAACACGTAGGCCATCTGACGCTTATTATAACCATAGTCGTGCTTCTCATTTTTAAAGTGGACATTCCCAACAGACCGTTCCTTCCCATATAGCCGATAGATGTGTTGAAGATATGGATATTCCATTTGAGGTGTAAAGCGAGTCCAATCGTCCCCGTCGGAAATTAGCAACATAGGCCTTGGAGCAGCCAATGCAGCAATCTCTACATTAGAAGTCTGATGTTTCGCACTACGGTGAACCGGCATTCCACTCTCACAAATACAGCCTCCAAAAAAATGCCCTGATACCATCACAGCCGGGACCGAAACCTTCACCCTTGGGTCTAAGGCGGTCAACAGAAACGTCTGGGTTCCACCTCCTGATGCCCCGGTCACTGCGACCCGCTCTTGATCTACATCGTCAAGGGAAAGCAAGAAATCCAGGGCGCGAATACTATTCCAGGTCTGGATCTTTACCGCTTTGGGGTGCTTATGCTCACATTGATCCGCTTCGCCATAACCGATCATATCATAGGCAAAGACAATAGCCCCCATTCTAGCCAAGGTAGCACACAGGTATTGCTTGTTTGCTCTAAACCGGCCGTGGTTATTTGGGTCGCTCCAGTGGCCATGCGGTGATAATATAGCAGCAAAAGGACCTTTCCGGTTATGCGGTCGATAGAGATTACCAGTTACAAAAAAACCGGGCCGGCTCTCGAAGGCCACATTCTCCACCGAATAACCGTCCATTATTTTTCGGTGCCGAAAAATTGGTCTTAGCGGGGTTTTCTCTGGAAAAACCGTCAGGTCCGCTCCTTGCAAAATACCATTGCGAATAATGGTTGATCTAGTCTCCCAATCTTCCAAGGATTGAATGCTTTGCTGCCACTCCAAATGCAGCTTTTCTGCCTCCGCAACTTCAAAATAGGCCCCCTGGCAGAGATAATTTTCCAGGTCTTGACTAAGTGAAGGTATTGCAAATAACAAACAGAGCAGTAGAAAGGCAAATAACTGTTTCATAATTAAGCGTTATATCGCTATGGGAAGTTAAGGAATTTCAATGTTTTCTCAGCTGTTTCCTTAATTCGGCAAGTCCAGTTTGGAGGATTAGATCAACTCCATTAGTCTGCTGAGTCAAGTCCACTTCAATATTTGGCACATATTCCTCACGTGGAATTCCATTTATGTGGTACAGTTTTTCAGCGGTGAAATTAACTCGGAACTTCGTATAAGGCAATTCAAAAGAATAGACCGCTCCGGTCAGGCCAGCCATCTTTGTCCCGACCGTCTTGGCCCTTTCCAGGCCGTCGAAGCCCACAGCAATACCCTCTCCCATGCTACCCGTCCATCTGCCTATCAAGATCACAACCGGCTTCCGATAGGTATCCCCATTGGGACTGACAATTTCAGCCCAGCTTCTCTTGATGCCATATGTCTGCTCTTCGCCCGGTATTTCATGTTTCTGATAGAAGTGTTCCCGATCGATGAATTTGCCCAGAATGGCTCGGCCAACCAAGGTATTCCCGCCGCCTGGTGTATTTCGTAAGTCCAGGACCAGTCCTTTGGTAGATTTCAAACCATCGATCAATTGACTAAAAGCGCTTACCAGTCGATTATCCCCCAATGAGTTATTGATCTTAATGTAGGCGATATTGCGATCCAATAATTGGGTGTGGAGCAAGTCACTTTTTCCAGGCAAGGATTCGGGATAGGCAGCAACCCCCAAATCGACTTCTAATTCTTTGCCATTTCTGCGTAAGGTCACATTTCTGTTCTTTCTATAATCTCCGGCCATGAGCATTCTAAAGGCCCAGCTTTTGACTTCTACTCCGGGATTTTCGATGCTTTTCCCAATGTATCGATCAACGGCCACCTTTATTGGTGCATTCCCGTATCGAAGTATTTGATCACCTACTTTTAATAATTCATTGGCTTCGGCCCCTTGTCGAATACTCGTGATTAGATATTTTGTTCCCATTAGCTCTCCCCAAATGTCGGTACCACTGGGAATTATGCGCATAGAATTCTCGGTGTTTACATTCAAGGAAATATGACTGTCGTATAGTTCGGCGAGCACCTTTTCCAAAAACAAAATGAAATGATACTTCGAATTGATGCGTTCCAATTTGGGTAAATAAATCTCCCTGACCCGATTCCAATTGGTCTGCTTTTGATCGAAATAGGCATATCTTCTATTAAATTCCGACCACAGATAAATGAAGTCACTCCGTGCTTTTTCCCGGTCAAAGTCTTGACTTAATGCGGGTCTGACAAAAAAGAAGCAAAAAAACATACTACAGACAATCCTAAACACCATACTTCGAGAATGATCAATCTATTTAATTGAAGTTGTCTAAAGTCTCGTTATAAAAACACTTCTTGGCCCGACGAAGAAGAAGTATAGATCGCTTTGATTACGGCCAGAGACTTGCGTCCATCTTCGCCATTGACCAGAGGTTCGCGATTTTCGATGACGGCCCGAGCCATATCCGTTATTTGAAGGCGGTGGTATTCATGCCCAAGTGCCATGGGGTCAGAAGAACTACTGTCTTCATTCTCCCCGGTTTCCGTCTTCTTCATTGGTTCTTCGCCGGCTACATTCCAGGCGATGATCTTACCATTTTCTAAAATAGCGCTTCCTTTTTCACCGAACACCTCTAATCGTTCGGGATAACCAGGTATCATTGCTGTACTGCCCTCAATGGTTCCCAAAGCACCGCTTGGAAAGGTCAACAATCCAATCCCTAAATCCTCTCCCTCAATGTTGTGTACCATGGTGCGAACCTTGCCAAATACAGAAGAAGGTTCCCCCATTATGTCCAGCAGTAAATCGATCGTATGAATGCCCTGATTAATCAATGCAGCGCCCCCATCTCCCTTAAAAGTCCCCTTCCAAGCACTGGAGGAATAATACTCGGGATAGCGATACCACTTGATGTAAGCATTACCGGCTAATAGTTTACCAAAAACTCCATTATCAATGGCTTGTTTTAACTGAACATATCCGGGTTTGAAACGATTTTGGAAAATACAACCTAGTTTAACCTTTGCCTTTCGGCAAGTCTGGATCATTTGATCCGCCCGCTCCAAAGAAACCTCCAAAGGTTTTTCAGTGAGCACGTGAACTCCTCTCGACGCAGCTGCTAAGGTAGGTTCAAGGTGATTTCCACTGGCTGTACAGATGCATAAAACATCGATGGATTCATTGTCCAACATCTCATTGACATTGGCGTATGCTCGCACCCCAAATTTTTCGGAGGCCGCCTTTGCTCTTTCTTCGTTGGAACTGCAAACCGCCATCAACTTGCAGCCCTCAGATTCGTTGATACTTTGGGCGTGATGGCCAGCAATAGAGCCAGTACCGATGATACCGAAATTTATCATATTGATTTAAATTCATTTGTTTAGAAAGTTCTCCCCCCGATCACTGCTATCACGATCCATAAGATAGCTAATGGAATGACAAATCTTACGGCAAATTGCCAAATCTTGAAATATTTGAAAGATCCGTGTCCTCTTTCCAGTTCTTCCTTGATCATTTTCTGATCCAGAACCCAACCCGTAAAGATGGCCGTAAAAAACCCACCCAAGATGACCAGCCAGTTGGTAGCAAGATAATCCAATACCCCAAAAACGCCAGCTGCCCGTTCCCCAAATGGCGCCCAATTGCTGAGAACCCTACTACTTCCCAACGACAGTGAGGCCGAAAGCGCCACCATCAATAACGCAATCATGGTGACTAAAGCGGCAACGCGTCTAGACCATTGAAAACGATCGACTAAGAAAGTAACAGCCACTTCCGAAGCAGCGATGGTGGTAGTCAATGCTGCAAAGGTAATGGTCAAATAAAAGAGGGGAGCCAATATCATTCCAAATGGAAGTTGATAAAGTAGATTTGGCAGTGTCGTAAACAGGATCACTGCACTTTGCGAAAAACTCTGCGCTCTTTCGGCTTCCGGCACACTAAAAATGATGGAGAACATAATCAGGCATGCCACCAATCCAACCAAAGTGTCAAACAAGACGATCATACCGGACGCTCTAATTATAGACTGTCCGGGAGAGAAATACGAACCAAGGGTAATGATGATACCTGCCCCCAATCCAAGGGTAAAAAAGGAGTGTCCCACAGCTTCTAGTACCCCATCGCTGCTAATACTGTCAAAATGGAATAAAAAGCGGACAGCCTGAGAAAAACCAGGGGTGCTCATTGCAGCCAATAGAAAAAGAATTAACAATACCGCCAGAGTAGGCATCAGGATACGAGCCAGCCGCTCAATACCCTTTTTCAATTGAAAGGAGACGACCGCGATCGTAATCCCAATGAAAAGGGAAGTATAGAGAATCTGCAATCTACCATTTCCAAGAAAAGCTCCAAATTCGTCAGACAATCCTGCGCTGCTCAAATCAAAACCACCGATCGACCATTGCAGACAACGCACAAAGTAGTAAAGAGTCCACCCGGCAACGACATAATAAAACATGGTAAAGATCATGGCGATCAGTGCCAACCATCCCACGGCGGTCCACCAGGAGCTAGCTTTGCTTTCACGGGCCAAGACCCGGAAAGAATCAACCGTATTTTTCTTGCTCCGCCGGCCCAATAAGGTTTCCACCATCATCATGGGTAGGCCGATCAGTAGTATGGCCAGTAGATAGATCACCACAAAGGTCCCTCCTTCATTGGCATAAGTGATGTAGGGGAATTTCCAAATGTTCCCCAAACCAACGGCCGAACCAACGGTGGTCAAAACAAAGCCGAATCGAGATAAGGTCGGCCGGGAATCAGGCGTGTTCATTTTAGTTATTTAGACTTCGTAATAAAAGGCCTTTCTCAATACTTCAAGGCTCTGAGGGATGGCGGTCATTGGATCATCCTGGCCTTCGAATTCCAGGGATACATAACCTCTATAGTTTACCTTTCGCATAATTTCACCAATTCTAGGATAGTCTAAATCGAGGGTATACCATTTCCCCTCACCGTAGTACGTTTTAGCCTGCATTAGAATGGTTTGCGGCGCCAATTTTTCGAGTTGTTCATATGGATCTTCCAGGAAATTACCAGTATCCAGCGTCACCATCAACCAAGGAGAGTCGATCGCGTCTACAATGCGTTTGACGCCATCGGCAGTGCGTCCTAAGCCCCAATGATTTTCTAAACCAAGAACAACACCACATTCTTCTGCCTTCGGAATGCATTTTTCTATTGCATCGATCACCCACTTGAACCCGTCATCGTCGGTATAACCCTCCAAAGTTGGTTCGATCCCCCGGTTAGCCATCAGGTCATCAAACGATTTGGACGTTCCCCAACGCCCGGTATTCAGACGCATGCTGGGAATACCCAATTTATAAGCCAGTTCAATTTGGTGGATGGTTTTATCAATATTCTCCTGGCGAGCTGCTTCATCCGGATACACAAAACCCTGGTGGGTCGAAAAGCCGCATAGATCCAGGCCGGCATGGAATGCACGTTTCTTCAAACTTTGCAGATAAGCGTTGTCCTCTTTAGGCATTTGCACTAGAAGCAATTCGATTCCGTCAAACCCCATCGCTGCAGCCTTATCAATACAGCTCTCAATGCTGGTTGCTTCTTTGGGGCCATTAAATTGCCAGAAGGAATAAGTCGATACTCCAATGGGGTTATTTCGTGTTTTCTTCCCGGATAATTCTTCCGAATTTTCGTTAGAAGAAGACGAAGTCTCCTGTGGCGTTCCGGTACAATTAGTTGAAGCCAGAGCTAACCCAGCTAAGGCACTAGTTCGTAGCCAATGTCGACGGTTTAGGTTTTTCATTTTGCTCTTTTTTTATCACAAAATATTAAAATTAGCGATCTTCGCACTTACTTCCACGCCGTTTACCAATAAGATCGTATTTTGTAGAATTGCCCCATAACGGGCTGATCGGAAAGATTATCTTGCAAAAAATGAAAAACAAGACATGCGTCATTACCGGAGCCAATAGTGGGCTGGGTCTCGAAAGTTGTAAAGCCATTGCTTCCATGGGAGCCAGGATCATCATGGTATGCCGCTCTGAAGCTAAAGGAAGAGCCGCTCTTGAACAGATAAAACACGAAACGAAAAGCGAGCATATACAATTGGTATTGATCGACTTGGCGTCTCAATCATCGATTCGAAAAGGTGCGCAGGAGATAGTTAGTCAATGGCCGACCATTGACCTTTTGATGAACAATGCGGGTGCAGTCATCTCCGAACGCAAAATCACCAAAGACAATATTGAAATGACTTTTGCGATCAATCATTTAGGCCCATTCCTCCTTACGCATTTACTGATGGACAATTTGCGAGCAGCAACGGAGGCCAGAGTCATTAATTTGAGTTCTAACAATCATTTTAAAGCCAGAATTGACTGGGATGACCTTTTTCTTAGCAAGGATTACAACCTGTTAAAAGCCTATGGGCAAACCAAATTGGCGAATGTGCTCTTCACCTATGAATTAGCCAGAAAATTGCAACAACAAAACATCAAGAATATTACGACTCATGCCGTTGACCCCGGAGCCAATAATACGGACATCGGCACGAAGCGGACCAATCCGCTACATGCGCTCGCCTGGAAAATTCGAAGGCTATGGGCAATGTCTCCAGCTGATGGAGCAGCTACGCAAATTCACGTAGCGACGGCGCCTGCCTTAAAGGGAGTCTCCGGTAAGTTCTGGCGTAAATCTAAAGCGGTCAATTCATCAAAAATTTCCTACAGCGAAGAAGAAGCGCAAAGGCTATGGAGAGTCAGTAAAGAGATGTGTGGTATTGAGGAGTTTTTCCGGCCAACTCCGATGTAACACTAGGTTTGTTCGGCCCTTCGCAAAAAATAGTGAATCAACCTCGGAGCAAAGGAAGGGAACAACCGCACCATAAAATCCAGGGCTTTTACTTCCGCTCCAATCAATATTCGGACCTTGTTCCTTCGGATTCCCCTGATGATGATTTTGGCGGCCTTAGATGGCGAAATCTTGGATGCCTTGGCCTGTACTGCTCGGGCCTTCTCTTTTTCTTTCGGATTATTCCAGGCCCGACTATGACTGGCAATATTGGTTTGTATCGATCCTGGATAGACCAATGTCACGCCAACCTTGGAATTAATCAATTCCAGATGAAGTGCCTCCGAAAATCCGCGAATACCGAACTTCGAAGCACAGTACGCCGACCGGCCGTATACACCAGCTAAGCCGTAAGCACTAGATACATTGACAATATGACCGGCATCTGATTTGAGAATGTGGGGCAGAAAATGCTTTGTACAGTACATCGGCCCGTGAAAATTGATATTATTGAGCCAATGCCACCACTTGGAGGGCATTTCCGCTACATCAAAGCGGGCAATCGTAACACCAGCATTATTGAAAAGCAAGTCTACTTTCCCAAAATGATCAATTATCTTTTGCACCATTGATTGCACTTCTGATTCTTCGGAGATATCGGCTAGAACGCTGAAGGCTTCTCCACCAGCAGCAACAATCACTTGTTCTGTTTCTTCCAATGATTCTTGAACGACATCGTTTAAGGCCACCGCTGCTCCTAGGTGTGCCAATTCAATGGCAATCGCACGACCAATTCCCGATCCAGCACCGGTAATGACTGCTACCTTGTTTGTTATTGGTTTCAAATTTTTATTTGTTTGGATATCAATCAATTAACTATTTCATCCGTCATTTTCGGTGCCCTCTCCAGGACCGCTCTTAATTTACGAAATTGATTCAATTGTTCATCGGTCAATAAGGAATCAGGTATTGGTTGCAGTTCCAATCGATCCTTTGCTAAATCATAGAACCGGCCATCATTGTACAACTTGAACTTTACCGTTCGGGCAAATTGACCACGATACTGGTTGACCCGCTCATTCCACCTTGGATCATAATGAACAAACGCTGTTTCACGCCCGACAAAATCTTCTCCGGTCAAAAGACCATAAAAGCTTACACCATCACTCTTTTCCTCTCGACCGGCCACGTCGGCCAACGTGGCATAAAAATCGCTAAATTCAATCAGGCCATCATAGACCTTACTCTCTTTAATCTTATCAGGCCAACTGACAACCAAAGGTACCCGAGTGCCTCCATCGGTTGTATTTCCCTTAAAGCCCCGGACAGGTCCATCGACGGTATTGGTGCTGATATTGACGTGGGTTCCATTATCGCCGGTGAAAATTAATAGGGTATTATCAAACAGGTTTTCTGCCTTTAATTTTTGGACAATCCGCCCTACCGTCTTATCCAAGTATTCAACCATTTCTTTAAAGTATATGGTATCCGACCGATAACGGCTGGAGGGGTCAGACCAAGCGTCAGAATCAGGGGTTGGCACAAAAGGACTGTGTACCAATACCATTGGATAATAAACAAAAAAGGGATGCTCCTTTTTTCGATCGATGTAATCCAAAATAAAATCCGCAAAAATATCCGGGCCGTATGCATTGGAATCCCGTTCCAAAAAAACGCCGTTTTGTTCGATCAACGGATTGGCAAATCGTTTGCCGTCTTTCCGTTCTTTAGTCAATTGCCAGAGACAATATTCGTCAAAACCGAAATGTCGAGGTCGTTGATTATCACGGCATCCTGGTAAATCATAAACAATGCCATTCAGTTGCCACTTACCCGCAATACAGGTCTGATAGCCCGTTTCTTTCATGAAGTTACCGAAAGTCCGCTGATTGGAATTTAAATAAGTAAAATGCTCGTAATTCCTAAAATTATAAAGTCCGGTCATAATTTTGACCCGGGATGGGGTACAGAGTGGCTGGGCAATACACCCGGTGAATCGAATCCCATCTACCGCCAATTGATCCAAGACTGGAGTTTGATATTCTAAACAGCCGTTACTACTTAAACATTCGTAGCCCATATCATCGGCCATGATCAGTATCACGTTGGGAAGGTTAGGCTCGGAAGTGGCTTCCCGGGTGCTGCAGGACCACCCAAGAAAGAACGTCGTCAATATTAGGAAGTAAACTTTCAAACTTTTTCGCTTTACTGAATTGGTTGATTTTAGATTAACTTCGTCGTTCATCATTAAGTCGCAACAATGAAGTACCTTCTGTTTCTGTTACCATCCGTACTATCTATCAAAGCACTGACGCAAAATAACAAATATAATCCTGAGCAAACCTACCCCGTTTCTTTGCTACAAGAAGACTTCAGGGTGATGCGCTCGCAATTGGAGGCCGTACACATCGGGTTATACGAATATACCCCCCAAGTTGAGTTCAATCATTTTCTCGACAGCATATACAATTCCCTGGACGAGCCAGTTACAGCGCGTTCATTTTTTCGAAAGATTGCGCCAATCAGTTCCAAGATAGGAAACGGCCATACCGTTATTGCCCCTTCTACGAAGAGCCTGGAATACGACGCCAACTTTCAAAAGGTCTTGCCAATGGCCGTCCGTTACATCCGGGATGATTTATACATTTTAAGGAACCTGTCGGACGACGTTTCGCTGATGGATGGTAGTCAGATCTTACAAATCAACGGCGTATCAGCTAAAAAGATCAAAGACCAACTCATGCTCAATGAAACCAGAGATGGCTATAATGAAACTTATCCATTAGCATCCCTGAATAGGTTTTTCCCACAAAAATACGGTCGTCATTTTGGCTATCCGCCGGTTTTCGCGCTCCAAATTCGCAACCCTGCAGGTCAGTTAGAAAACATCCAATTAAAAGCCCTCGGTGCCAAAAAAATATTAGAACACCGGAAGAGCAGATATGCTGTAAAAAGGCTACTCCCGCTGAGGGAATTTCGCATTCTTGATGCTGAAAGTACAGCTGTGATGGCGATTCGGACCTTTAATATGGAGCGATTCAATAAAAATGCGATCAATTACAAGAGGTGGCTCAAACAATGCTTTTCCATCATTCAGGAGAAACAAATCAAGAATTTGGTCCTTGACCTGCGTGGTAACGGAGGAGGCGATGACGGCCCCGGCCCACTCCTCTTTTCCTATCTTTACGACAAATCTTTTTCCTATTACAAAGCAGTCCATGCCATCACCAACAAGATTCGCCAGCCTGAGTACTACCAAAACAAACTCTTTTGGCCGAATTTAGTAATGCCGCTGAAGCTGAGAGAGACTCCCGATGGTTATACCCTCAAGAACAACCCTGGCTACGGTTTATTTACGCCGCAGAAGCAGCCCTTCACCGGGAATTTGTATGTTCTTGTGGATGGAGATTGTTTTTCTGCATGCGGAGAATTGGCCGGATGTATGGCGCATTATCAACGTGGAATTTTCATCGGGGAGGAAGTCGGAGGGAACGGTTATGT
>JANQRV010000388.1 GCA_028284395.1 Saprospiraceae bacterium | reverse complement strand
GGCCTAAGTAGGGTTGGGCTCATGTGCAAGTTATACAATTAACTGGAGTCGCCCTAATACCGCACATACCAATAAATTTATTGCATTTAAGTCGCATTGACAAAGCTATTTTGTGTATTTTTGCAACGGAGTTGCATTTAAAAACCCGTTGAGAATTGTGCCATAGGATAGGTACAATGGCACGATTTGGAGCAAAAGAATCATGGAGTAGAATAGTAGGTATGTTCTTTTTAAACAATTTCATGCAATAAACTAGCAATTAAATATAAGTATGGTAACAGCAAAAAAACTTCCTGTAACTGTTTTAAGTGGTTTTCTCGGAGCGGGAAAAACAACCTTACTGAACCACATTTTACACAATAAAGAGGGCTTGAAAGTAGCCGTCATTGTGAATGATATGAGTGAGGTCAATGTGGATGCAGAGTTGGTAAAAAGCGAAAACACCCTCTCTCGTACAGAAGAGAAATTAGTAGAAATGAGTAATGGGTGCATCTGCTGTACACTCCGGGAAGACTTGATGATAGAAGTAGAGCGGTTGGCAAAGGAAAACCGATTTGACTATCTGCTTATTGAAAGTACAGGAATCAGTGAGCCGGTACCGGTTGCCCAAACTTTTTCATTTGTAGATGACGAAAACGGCATTGACCTTTCTCGTTTCAGTTATATTGACACGATGGTGACGGTAGTAGATGCTTTCAACTTTTTCAATGATTTTGGTAGTCCAGAGACGTTGAGGGATCGGGATCTTACGGATATGGAAGGTGATTACCGAACCATTGTGAATCTATTGACCGATCAAATCGAGTTTGCCAATGTCATTCTCCTGAACAAAACCGATTTGGTGTCAAAAGAACACCTTGGGGTCTTGAAAGCAGCCATACGTAAATTCAACCCAACGGCACGAAT
The DNA here is from genome assembly GCA_028284395.1 of Saprospiraceae bacterium. Classification (GTDB taxonomy): domain Bacteria; phylum Bacteroidota; class Bacteroidia; order Chitinophagales; family Saprospiraceae; genus JANQRV01. The sequence goes on along the minus strand of JANQRV010000388.1, from coordinate 10,420 downwards.
TATTGAATCAAGCTTTAGCAAGGTTGAACCCAAAGAAATTCTAAATACGGGATTATTCAATTTTGAAGAGGCCGAACAAAGTGCTGGCTGGATCGAGGAATTAAACAAAGACGAACACACTCCGGAAACGGAGGAATATGGCATCTCTTCCTTTGTCTACAGATCGAAAAAGCCATTTGACCCCGTTCGTTTCTGGGCTTATGTGCAGAAAAAATTTCCGCATAACGTTATCCGGAGTAAAGGATTATTTTGGATGGCTTCACGACCACAACAAGCCCTGATCTGGGGCCAGGCCGGAGGTTCTCTAAGAGCAGACAGTGCCGGTGTTTGGTGGAGTAGTATGCCGTTTCAAGAACGTACGAGATATCGGTCATTTGTAGAAAATCAAAAGCATATTGAATCCGGGTGGGATGCAACTTTTGGCGACCGCAAGAATGAGATCGTATTCATCGGACAAGATATGGAAGAAGACTTAATTGTAAAGGAACTCGAGGCTTGCCTGTCAACGGATGAAGAGTTGAAAAGCCAAAGATGGAAAAGGGGGTATGAAGATGAATGGCCTGTGCATAGAGTTTATCCCGTAGATTGAAATACTTTAGCCACCGCACCCTAGAATTAAGATGGATATGGTAATTAACAAAGTAGTAATAGTGGGTGCTGGGCCTGCGGGGCTTGGGGTAGCCTCCCTTCTGAACCAGACTACTATTGACTATGTCGTTTTAGACAAAAAGGAAATTGGCAGTTCGTTTTTAGCGTGGCCTAAAAATATGGAAATGATCACCCCTTCCTTTCCAAGTAATGCCTTTGGGCAATTGGATCTGAATTCGATCTGCGAATCAACTTCACCTGCCTTTTCCCTTAACAAGGAGCATTTGACCGGTGAGGAATACGTTGAATACCTCACCTTCGTTAAGAACCATTTTGAGATAAATGTTCAAATCGATACCGAAGTAAAAGAGGTCTTTAAACAGGACGGAGGCTGGGTACTGGAAACCAACCGGGGGCTATTTTTTTGCAAATATTTAATTTGGGCGGCAGGAGAATTCCAGAACCCCCAAATAAGAAATATCGCCGGGGCAGAGCACTGCTTACATAGCTCTTTGATTAAATATCCTGATGAAATGGAGGGGAATGATTTTGTTGTAGTTGGTGGTTACGAGAGTGGTGTCCAATTGGCTTTCGATTTAATTAAAGCCAATAAAAAAGTAACCTTAATAAACCCCAGTGAAATTGATGATATTAGTACGAGCGACCCCTCAAAAATATTGTCGCCTTATACCTATCCTAAATACAGTAAAATAAGGCATTCACCACTGTATACCGAAGTTATAGGTACCGTAAAAAGCGTTTCTAAAAGAGAAAATGTTTATCTACTTCAGTTAGAAGACGGAACGGTCATTAAGACGGAATCAAGGCCAATTTGCGCAACAGGATTTTCTTTGGTAAGACCACCAATTGTAGAATTAGTAACCTACAGAGAAGACGGAAATCCCTTATTACACGAAGAGTCTGATGAGTTTTTTGGTCATCAGAACATTTACCTTTCAGGACCTTCGGTAAGGCATGACAATCACATATTTTGCTTCATTTATAAGTTCAGACAACGATTTGGAGTGATTGCTGAGGATATTTTGAGAAAAGAAGATTGTGATGAAGAAGATATCTCTTCATTGGTGAAACAATGGAAAAGAAGCGGGATGTATCTATCGGATTTAAGTTGTTGTGGCGACGAATGTGTCTGTTAGCCCTTCACTATTAATACATGAAAAAAAAGTATATAATTCCAATAGAAAACCTGCATCTCATTGCGGGATTTTCTCTGATAATTTCTGGTGGATTGGTTTACTTCATTGACGGTTTTGAAATGGCACTGTCGTGGGCAATATTTGGAGCGATGTATATTTCTATGTCCGATATCGGTGAGGATGAAATGAATGAAGATAAATTAAATCATCCAAATCATCTTATCAGACGCTTATTCGGTTATTTGGGAGCTGCTTTAAGTGTGGTTTTGGTGCTTTTCTATCTCAACAAAATTTTTCTGTAAGTACACGTCTCCGGATTTCATGCTGACCAATACCGATTGCTTGTCCCTATATTTAGCGATGACGTATCATTCCATTGGGGCCGGTTTGAATAGTTATACCAATAAAAATCATCAATTCCGCAACATTATAGCCATGAGGAAGTTGTGTAGGTGCAACATTGTTGCATTTGCAAATAACAGAACGGGCTATCATGATATCCAAGACATCAAAACTATTGGGGCTTTTCGTATATCTGGCTTTTGGTTTACATCAAGTCATCGCACAAGGGGTCGAAGGATACTACCAGTATCCTGATATTCATCAAAACACCATTGTTTTTATAGCGGAAGGCGACATCTGGAAGGTTTCCGTTGAAGGGGGACTTGCTCAGCGACTGACCACCCATGCGGAGGAAGAGCGGAATCCCATGATATCTCCTGATGGAAAAACCATCGCGTATTCCGCTACCTACGAAGGCCCTAGGGAAGTATACACCATTCCCATCAATGGAGGGTTGACTACCCGTTGGACTTACTCGGAAGGTTCGAACGTCACGAGTTGGACTCCGGACGGAAAAATTGTGTACCAAACCAATGCCTTCAGCAAACTTCCCAATCAGCAATTGGTGACAATTGATTTGCGTTCCCAAGAGAAAAGGGTCGTTCCGCTCCATGAAGCGGGAGATGGGATACAAAACGAATCCGGTATTTGGTTTTTCATTCATCCGGTTTTCCACGCTTACCGCAATGAGGATAACAAGCGTTATGCCGGAGGTACGGCTCGTCAAATCTGGAAATTTGAAGGCAACCGGGAAGCGGTTAAGCTCACGACTGACCATTTGGGGGAAAGTTTCAATCCCATGTACCATGAGGGTAGGGTGTATTTCATCACAGATAGAGATGGTATGAAGAACATCTGGTCTATGGATGCAGACGGAAAGGATTTGAAACAACATACTGCGCATGCCGAATTCGATGTTCGTTACGCCAATTTGGATAACGGCAAGATTGTTTATCAACATTCTGCTGACCTCTGGCTACTGGATCTTATTTCTGGCGAATACCAGAAAATTGACATACGATTAGCTTCCGATTTTGAACAATTAAGAGAGAACTGGATAGAAAATCCTGCTCCGTACATCACCTCCGTGCATGCAGATCCTACTGGCGAAAAAGTTGTTGCTACCGTAAGGGGGCGTGTATTTGTTGTTCCTTTGAAATCGGGCAGAACGGTTGCCTTTGCCAAACAACAGGATGTGCGTTATCGCGATGCGATTTTCTCTCACGACGGAAAAAATGTCCTCACCCTATCGGATGAAAGTGGAGAATTTGAATTTATTCAGTTTGCGGCAGATGGTTCTGGTGAAGTTAGGCCTTTGACCAAAGATGGTAACCGGCTTCGATTTCAAGGCATTCCCTCATCGGATGGGAAATGGATTGCTTATAGTGACCTTGAAAAGAATATGTATGTGCTCAATGTCAGCACCGGAGTCAGTAAAAAAATATCCACCAATGAACAGGGTATTCGGGACTACTCCTGGTCGCCCGATAGTCGATGGCTGGCATTTACTCAATCCGCATTGAATCGTATGAATCAAATCAAAATTTACAACGTAAATGACGATTCCATTTTCGATCTTACAAATGACCGGTCCAATAACTTTAATCCGAAGTGGAGCCCAGACGGCAAATTCATTTATTTCCTATCCGATAGAAGTTTCAATACATTGGTAGGAAGTACGGGCGGGGTGAGAAGAGAAGGCCCTTATTGGGATAGAAGTGAAAAGATCTATTACGTGGCCTTAAAAGCAGGGACGAGGTCTCCTTTTCGGGAAAAAGATGAGCTCATGCACAAAGAGCAAAAAAATGAAAAGTCAACAGATCAATTGAGGGTATCCATAGATAAGGATAACCTCCAATTTAGAGTCGGCCAGGTACCCATTCCTGGAGGGAACTATTACAATTTGGCGGTCAATGAGCAGGCAATTTATGTGATGGCCGGTGAAACCGGTTTAAACGCCAAGTCGCATCTGAAAGTGATCAAAATAACCAATGAAGCCGCCAAAATAGAAAACTTAGCGGCTTCCGTCAATGATTTTGAGATGACGCAGGACGGTAAAAATTTACTCGTAAGAAGAGGGCGCTCTTACTATTTGGTGCGTGCAGGCACCGGAAGTGTAAACCTGAATGACGGTGAGATAGATTTAAGCGGATGCAAGTTTTCCACATTGCCAAGAGACGATTGGAAGCAATTGTACAGAGATGCATGGCGCATGGAGCGTGATTATTTCTATGACCAGAACATGCATGGAGTAGATTGGGATGCCATGTACGAGAAGTACCTCCCTTCGGTGAACCGCGTGACCACCAGAAATGAACTAAATGATGTCATCAAACGACTTATAGGGGAGTTAGCGGTCTTACATGCCTTCGTAATAGGAGGTGATATGCGGAGCGATGATAACAACATTTCGCCAGCCAGTCTTGGAGCGAGAACCAGCAGAGACGAGGCCAATGGAGGGTTCAGGATTGACTATATCTACCGTGCTGACCCGGATTTCCCCAATGGTAGATCTCCATTGGACGATCCATTTTTGGACATCAGAGAAGGCGATGTCATCACCAAAGTAAATGGAAGAGATGCCTTATCTGCATCAGACTTAGGTGAATTGTTGCGTAATCAGGCTGGGAAACAAGTTAGGTTGAGTTTGAAAAGAGGTGCCTCGGTCATGGACGTAATTGTAAAACCTAAAGGAAATTCGTATTGGTTAAGGTACGGTGACTGGGAATACGGTAATCGCCTGAGGGTAGAAGAGCAGAGCGATCATCAAATCGGCTATCTACACTTGAGCGCTATGTCCGATTGGGACATTGGCCAATTTTATCGAGAATTCTATCCGGTATTTAATAAGAAAGGATTAATTCTCGATATGCGGTATAATGGAGGTGGATACATTGACGCCATTATTCTTGAAAAACTGATGAGAAAAGCCTGGATGTATTGGAAAGATAGAACGGGGGAGCCGTATTGGAACATGCCCTATGCTTTCAGAGGTCACATGGTTGTCTTGGTCAATGAACGAACAGGCTCTAATGGAGAAACTTTTGCCGAGGGGTTCAAAAGGCTGGGACTCGGCACGACAATCGGAAAACGAACTTGGGGCGGCCAAATCTGGCTGAATACCAGCAACCGTTTAACGGATAATGGCATCGCCGGGGCTCCCATGCACGGAGTTTATGGTCCTGAAGGCGAATGGCTGATCGAAGGTCACGGATTTGTGCCGGATATAGAATTGGACAACCTGCCCTACGAAACATTCAACGGCAAAGACGCCCAGCTGGATACTGCCATAAAACTGTTGCAGGAAAAGATCGCAGAAGATCCCAGAGACGTGCCTCCCGTACCTGCCTATCCGGATAAGTCCTTTAAAAACAATCGCAAGCACTGAGTATGGCGGATATCTGTAGACGCTGTAATTTACTTTTATAAGAAAATTTTGGAGTATTCATTCCAAAACACGTATATTTGCAACGTGACAAAAAAGGAAGCCATATTACACGCTGCGCTCGATTTGCTGGCGGCAAAAGGAGTGCACGATACCCCGGTTTCGGAAATAGCTAAAGCTGCCGGCACCGGCATGGGAACCATCTATAATTACTTTGCCAACAAAGAAATATTGATCAACGAAATATACCTTCGGATTAAAGAACAAGAAGAAACCTTGTTTTTGCAAGTGAATAAGGATCAACCCATCAAAACCCAGTTTGAACATTACCTAACGGTCATTATTGAGTTTTTTATCCAGCATCCCACCTATTTTAACTTTCTTCAACAACTGGAGGCTTCGCCCATTATCACCCAGGAAAATAAGGTAAAGGGCAAAAAATCCGTTGAAATGGTGGCCGTACTTTTAAAAAACGGTCAACAACACCGGATCATTAAAAACTTCGACATCGACCAAATACTGGTATTTATTGGTGGAGCCATTTCCTCTTACTTAAAGCAGCACCTTAATACCTCCAAAAAGCAACAGACATCGCTGAAAAACCATATCCGAATGGTGTGGGATGGAATCAAAGAATAAAATTTTTTACACATAAATTGGAATGAATGTTCATTCCAAAAACAAACAACCATGATTGATCTAAAATTTAGTAGAAACATCAAAAAACCGATAGGGGAGGTTTGGAGAGTCGTGATCGATGAATTTGCCGACGCGCATCTATGGGCATACGGAACCTCGAGCTGTAGAAAGGGGCTGCCCCATGAAGATTTTGACCGGGTCTGTGAAACGGAAACTGGAAAACTCATGGACACCATTACCAAAGTGGATCACGAAAATTACGTGCTGGAGTTTTCCGTAAAAGGTTTGCCCTTTTTCGTTCGCTCAGTAGTGAGTACATGGAAGCTGAAGCGGATTTCGGATACTCAAACGGAGATTGTCCTTGGTCCGCGAATCGAAGTAAAACCAGTCATAGGGACGCTTGCACAGATTCCGATGAAAATGGCCTTTAAAAAACTATATCCGGGATTGTTGGACGATCTGGCCATTTATATAGAAACGGGTCGGCCTTCTCCCAGAAAACAGAAGGAAATGGATACGGATACCAAATGAACCAATGATTACGTATTTCAAATGGTCAGCATCAACGGGCAATGGTCGGAAACTTCCGGCTCAAAAATCACCTTAAAATCCAAGACAAGGACGTGTTTGTTGACGGACATATAGTCGGCATACCTGCTTTTCTTTTTGTAATGAGAATTTCGAGTGCCTTTGGTGGTTCGTGTGGTGACCAACTCGGTAAGTCCTGCTTCGGATAATATCTTTAAGGTCTCGCTATCGGGTTCTACATTGAAGTCTCCGCAAACGATGAGAGGATCATTTTTTTCAGTCAGAGCATTGGCAAGAGCCATTAATTTATGCGCCTGCACTGCTCTTTCAGGGGTGTCCATTTTACCATTCAGGTCTCTTAGTCCGTGCATATGGACCACAACAACAGGTCTGTTCCCATCGTAGTCGAATACCTTAACAGCGTGTGCACTCCGAGAACGTGGATGCTCTCCGTAGTGATGTGGCGAATAGGACTTATGCACAAACCCTTGTATTTGCCCGATGATCGGATAAGATTTTCGCACAAATGTTGCGAGTCCCCATTGTGATGGAATTTTGATGTCCTCATCCCAAAGTACTCCCTGGGATGCCGGACAAAAAATGCCCATGTGGTCGGGCAATGCGTTTTGGACATCTTGGAAAAAGTTGGCTCGTTGCGGAAGAATGTGGTTGCCGTCTTTGTACGTAAGCCAGTCCTTGTCCGATTCTGGTGTATGGACAACCTCCTGTAGACAAAGGATGTCCGGGTTTTCCTCTGTCAAATATGGAAGCAACTTATCGTATAGTTTTCCGCCCCATCCGTTAAGGCACATTATTTTCATATTCCCATATTTTTTGCCCCGATCTTTTTAGACAATTGCAGGATCATCCCCGGAAGAAAGCGAGGCAATATCCAAAAAATTCAAAGGGCTTACAAGTTTATCCCTGCCTTGTACGGGATGAAGGCCCAAATTAATTTGATGAACTGCTTAACTCTTCCGACCATTTCTAAACCAGCAAAGGTAAAAGAACATTGGGCGTAAAGTCCGCCAAAAAGTGAGCGATGATATTTGCCTTGAGGTCTCGCTTCTTCCAGTAGACATAAGCCATAATGGTACCCGCAACAAATGAAATGACATAGCCAGCGATTCCCTGGGAATAGTGAGCTAAGGCAAAAATGATGACCGGTACCATAAAGAAAATCCAGAAATTGCCACTGCTCCATTCATCCAATCTCTCCATGAGGTACCCCCGGTAACAGATTTCCTCCACCACTCCCGCCCGGATGGTGACCAAAGTCATCGTCCAAAGGGAAATGGACTCATATCGCTGGCCTTCTTCCCCGCCAACCTGAATGCCAAATTGACCAAGGATCCAGGCGCAAAGAATGATGGCGCCCAGTAAAATAACAGCGAGTACGATTCCGGAGCCGATGGATCTCATCCAGTGTTTACCATGAAGCCCAATCGAGCTGAGATTTTTTCCTTCTCCTTTGATGGTGATAAAGATGAGCAGTATGCCCACTAGAAAAATAGTGAGCTCTTTTTTCAAGATAAAGGCATCCGTATAGGGAGCTGGAGCAGTGAATGAAAACAAGTAGATCACCAATGGTACACCAAGGAATGCAATCAAAAGGCCCAAGAGGGTGACCTGCGACGTTTTGTTACCTTTCATAAGTCGTGGGTTGATTTGAAAAACAAACACAAGGTGCCCTGAAGCACAAATAAGTTCGACCTATTTCAGGAAGTTGGACCTATTTTGAATGCAGTCGTTGCTTATACTCAGAAGGGGTGAGGCCCGTCATTTTCTTGAACGAACTGTTAAAAGCCGATTTGGTATTAAATCCTGCATCCAATGCAATACTAAGGATGGTAAAGTGCTGGTACGCCTTGTTGTTCAATCGCTCTTGCACCTCCCTAACTCGGTACTTGTTGATATAGTTGAAAAAATTGGTTTGCCTTTGCTCGTTGATCACCTGTGATAGGTGTTTAGGATGAGTGTCCAGCATGTCGGCTAACTTGGCGATCGAAAGGTAGCTGTCTAGATAGGGCTTTTCCTGCTCCATAAGTTGGTCCAGACGAAATGCAATGACCAAGGACTCATTCTTCGACAAGGTCGAACCCGTATACTTTTCCTTAGCAAATGAAACCCTGCTTCCCATTCTAAAGATGTCATGCCGGATGGCCTGGAATAATAGGTAAAAGGGCAGTACGGAAAGGCAACCGTAAAAAACCCGGGCTTTAAGCTCTTGAGTCATTAGTGTGAATAAATCACTGAAGAGCGTACTGATCACAATTATTCCGGCAATACCAATTAGTGGCCATAGCATGTTTCTGATCCATTGCAGGTTGACTCCTTCTTTAAAGGAATAAACTTCCTCTAATTCGCCGTTCCGTTTTCCAAGTCTCAATAATATGAGGAGGAGGTAGACCAACAGAATAAAATGAATGCTAATCTGCATACTTAATACAATGAAGTCCGGAGTGTATATTAAGGCCTTTATAGCCTCGTAATCAGTATCGTTTACCCTAACTTGATAAACAAAATAGGAGGTATAAAACAGATAGGGAATGAAGTGGTAAAACTCTTCTCGGCGCAATGTTTTCCTTTGGTTGATGTAATAAGTGACGTAGAGGAAGGAAAAGGGGCCATGCAACAATACCAGTGTGGTGTCATAGCCGAATAACTGGGGGTTCTTCATAAAATAACCGGAGGAGGTCAGGAAGGTCCCAAACAAATTTACGGATAGGGTCAACATCCAAACCATTAGGATTTTATTGGGTACGGAGTCTTTGATTTGGCCAAAGAGAATTAAGGCCAAAAAGAGGGCCTGCATGAAGCCCATGAAAAACAGGTAACTCATGTAGCGAAATAACAAAAAAAACTGCTATTGGGATGTTGATCTACTGTCTCCAGTCCTTCTACCAAGTGCAGATGGAAGCCGGGATCCAGTTATTTCCCGGGTGCAATCTATATATGTTTGGTTCTTAACAATTTAAACATTTTCCTTTTTGTTTGATGCAACGAATTGAAAAACATTTTTGCAGACCTTGCAACCAAAAAACGAAACTTTACACGTAATTGAATAACGACTACATGGGATTTTTCCACTTCTTTGTGATCATCGAATGGAGATTATTTTATACACCTAAAATCCCATTTTTTATGAAATTGCTTCAACTTAGACTGCCGTGCCTCGTCGCGTGCTCTACTGGATCTTTCCGCTCATTCAAGCTACTCTGTAATTTCTATCGCCGATTTTTTTAGCGCTGCTCATTTGCCGAAACCTATTACTCAGGAACTTTTATAAAAACGTAAACAAATGAAACGATTCATTAAGATACTTAAATGGATGGGTATCCTGTTGGCTGTCCTCATCATTGCTTTGGTTGCCTTTGTACAATTTAACTGGAACAGAAAATATGACGCACCCTATCCCGATATCACGGTCAGCACCGACTCCGCAACCATCGCCAGGGGCAAATACCTCGTCTACGGTCCGTCGCATTGTGCAACTTGCCACGTCCCCATGGACCGCCTGGACGACCTCGACAAAGGAGTAGACGTCCCTCTGATCGGTGGCTGGGAACTTTCGATCCCACCAGGAGTCTTTCGAGGGCCTAATATTACCTCCGATAAAGAAACGGGCATCGGCAATTTGACCCCAGCGGAATTGGCCAGATCTATCCGGCACCTGGTAGCTGCCGATGGTAGCCTGGTGTTTCCCTTTATGGAATATCAGCATATGAGTGATGAAGACTTAGGGGCCATTATTTCCTATCTGAAATCAACGGAGCCCGTC
>JANQRV010000381.1 GCA_028284395.1 Saprospiraceae bacterium | reverse complement strand
CGGAAAACCGGATGGTCCCCTTTGCGGTACCTCCATAACCGTGGAGAACAAAGACCAAAGGAGTATTCTCGGTGCGGTTCGCCGGAAGATGGAGAAAATAGTTTCTTTCGCGACCGTCAATGGTAAATATTTGTTTTTTATTGACAATGTCCTCTGAATCGTCTTCGTCCAGAGTGGCTATCGCAGATGGGATGTCGATCCAACGTTCTACCGGATTGGTGAAAGAGAGGCCGATTGCCATCGCTAAAAAAAGGCAAATGAAGGTGTGTTTTCGTTGCATAGTATAGAAATTTCAGATCAATTCGACGTATTCAAATTAAAGTTGACTCCAGCAACCGGTGCGTTGACTTTCCAAGCAGGCGAAGATAAATTCGACGCCGCGCGCACCATCCTGGACGGAGGGGTAAGTTGCTAAATCGCGGTTGTAGATTTCTTGTTCTTTAGCGGCAATTGCGATCGCCGCCTCCCGGTATAGATTGGCAAACGCATCGTGATAACCTTCCGGGTGCCCACGGACCAATCGGGTGGAACTTTCTGCCGCAGCACTTAATGTGCCATCCCGTCTTCGGGTCATGATTTGCTCAAAACCCTTCAGTTGACGGTGTCGCAGTTGATTTGGCCACTCCTGGTGCCATTCGAGACCACCAAGTGATCCGAAGATTCTAAAGCTCAGGCCGTGCTCCGCTCCGGCGGCGGCATTGGTGACCCATAGACTTCCCCGGGCTTCGTTCTCAAACCGGAGTAAGCAAGAAACGTAGTCATGGGCTGTTCTGCCGGGCACAGTTGGCCCTACATCTGCCATGATGCTTCGGACTTGCAATCCGGCAACGTATTCCCCCAGATGAAATGCATGGGTTCCGATATCTCCCAAAACCAAAGACGGGCCTCCTTTTTGCGGATTCAGCCGCCAGGCCTGATCTTCTTCGGGAGATCGAGTGGCCAGATAACCCTGTACGTAGGTTAAGTGTACCTGGCGAATTTCACCAATAATGCCTTCCGCTACCATTGCGCTGGCTTGGCGGACCATTGGATAGGCACTGTAGTTGTAAGTTATACAAAAAATCTGGTTGCCCGAACTGGCTTTTTGCACCAGGTCCCGGGCATGATGTAGTGAGTTGCACAGCGGTTTATCACAGATGATGTGAAAGCCGGCATCCAGAAAAGCGGCACAAATCGGGTAGTGGCTGTCGTTCGGTGTCATGACGGCCACCACATCAATGGCGTCTTTTCGGCCTTTCTCAGCTTCTAACATAGCCTCCCAGGTGGGATAAGCACGGTCTTTGGAAATGCCTAAAGGATTGGCCAAATGAACGGAACGTTCCGGGTCGGAAGATAAGACGGCTGCCGTCAACGTATAACAGTCACTCATACGTGCTGCCATTCGATGGACCGGTCCGATGAATGATTTTGGACCGCCTCCGATGATGCCAAGCCGGAGTTTTCTTCCGAATTCTTGAAGGATGCTGTTCATTTGTTTGTCACTGGGTTTCTTTAACCCATTTGTTTTTACGGCGAGGGCCGAAAAAAGTTTACATAGAATTGGTTGTGATTTACTTAAACCCGGCGATCATATCCTTAATGCCCGGAATGGTATCGATCTGGTACTCGTGATCCGGATGGAAGTACTGTAAAAGGGCCCGGTGTTTTTCGCCGACAATGATGGTGAAATAGTACATTTCATAGCCGGGAGCGGCAACACACGGATGATAGCCATAATCGAGTGAAATGACGCTGCCGTTCTTAATGTGATAAACCGGTCCGAAATCATCTTCCTTTACATATGCAAATTGCGCGCCAAATCCCCATTCTGGTTTAAACCTAAACTGGTAAACTTCCTCGAAGCGGGTTTCCACTGGTGGCCGGTCAACGTCGTGCTTATGGGGTGGGAAGCCAGACCAGCCACCGGCACCGACGGTAAATAATTCGCTGACCAATAGGCGGCCGGCTCGTCCCTCGGCATTGTGTCCCAAAACGTGTTGGATTCGACGATGGGTCTTGGTTTCATCGCTGCCGTATTGAATGGTTTCTACATCCGCCGGCCGAATGCGAAAGGCGGCATAAGTCTGGTCAATTCGCCCTCCGGCTACGAGGATTTCTGCTCGTTTGGTAATGCCCGTTAATTTTACCTCAGCATTCAATGGTGCGTAGACCGAATCTGGTTTGCCCTCCCAAATGCTGGTCCGGTTGCCTACTCTGGAAAACACCTCGCCGTTGATTTCAATATCACAAGTACCCGATGCCATTACGTAGACCGATTCATATCCTGCGAGGCGGCAACGATAAGTGCCTCCCTTTTGTAGCCGGATCGTATTGTGGTAGATCAATGGGGTGGTCGCATCGTTGACATCGATGATGGGATGGTTTTGATTGTCATAGGGTTTGATGTGTTTTGGCATTGGTCTGGTTTTTATGAATTACTTGCGTTCCAACACTAAAATAAAGGCTAAAAAGTTAAGAAAATGTTAAGAAATCGATCTCTTGGAGACATTTTCCCAGCCAGTGATACAGTAGAGTGTAAACAATAAATTACCTCAATTGACTAAAAAAAAATCATGAAAACTCAATTTTTGTTCATCGTTGCCTTACTTGGCTTTTTCTTATTCTCTTCAGTCGAAACCGCTACTGCTCAGAGCAGATCTTACAAAACCAGCTACCACAAAGGTGGCAAATACGGTCATGATCGCCACTACGGCAAAAAGACTTATCACAAGCCTTATCGCAAGCCACATTGTAAGCCGTACCCGAAACCACATTGCAAGCCATATCCAAAACCACACTGCAAGCCATATCCAAAACCACACTGCAAGCCATACCCAAAACCACACTGTAAGCCACGTTATCCACACAGAAAGCCACACTACGGCGGACATGGTTACAAGAAATACCCCGCTAAGAGAGTAGCCTACCGCAGAAGCTAATCTCCGATAACTTATAAAAACCCTTTTCCCCGGGCCCGGTTTTAAACTGGGTCCGGGGAAATTATTTTTATGCTAGGTGGTTGCTATAGCTACTATTGCCACTGTGGCTGCTATTGCTACTATTGCTGCTATTGTTGCTGTGGCTACTATGGCTACTATAGCTGCTATGGCTTCTGATACCAATAGCAATTTCGGCCGATGAAAGCGTGAAGGGACCAGCATCAAAGCATCAAGGTCGCCACCAAGGCGGCCAAAGCATCAAAGCATCAGAATCAACCGTAGCAGCTACAGCAGCCACAGCAGCTACAGCAACCAAAGAGTCCATAGCAGCTACAGCAGCCAAAGAATCCAAAGAATCCACAGCAACCACAGCTTCTACAGCATAAAAGCTTCAATTTCAGCTAAGGTCGGCATGGCTTCCGTACAACTTTCTCTGGACACGACAATAGCTCCGGCGGCGGCGGCATGGCGAAGGGCTTCTTCCAGTGGAATTTGCCGAAGCAAACTGTTGATCAATGCTCCCGCAAATGCATCTCCCGCCCCGTACGGCTTGAGCACTTCAACGGGATAGATGGGCGTCTTGATTGCGCTCAACCCCGGCCTAAAGCAGGTCGACCCTTCCGCTCCATTCTTCAATACGATCAATTTGGCGTGGAATCCAAACAGGCCGGTATCATCCGTCAAGGACGCTGTATCCTGCCGCATTACCTCGAATTCTTCCTTATTGCCAATAATCACATCGGCCAATTGCGCCGTTTGAAGGTAATAGATCTGTGCATCGTACTGATTGCTCCAGGCTGAGGTGCGAAAATCGAGGTCGAAGAAAACCGCCACTCCGGATTGACGGGCGTAAGCAATGGCGGTAAAAACTGCTTCCCGGGAAGGACTGCCGGACAAAGCGGTGCCCGATATCAACAGGGCCTTGGCCGATCGAATGTATTGCTCGTCGATATCCTGTGGCCGGAGCTGTAAGTCGCTGGCATCCTTTCGGTAAAACAGTACATCGCAATTTTGGGGCTTGACCTCGGCAAAGGCGATGCTGGTTCGCGTTTGGCCGGAACTATCTACGCTCACGCAGCGTGTATCAACTCCTTGTCCGGCGAGGTAGTCTACCACAAATTGGCCCAACTGATCGTCGGAGACCTGGCTGATCAATCCCGACTTCATACCAAGTCGGCTGGCAGCCACGGCGATATTAGCCGGCGATCCCCCAACTGCTTTGATAAAACCCGTAGTGTCGCGGAGCGATTTTCCCCGTTCGATGGCATAAAGGTCGATGTTGGCTCTTCCCAGGCAGATGAGATCCAGTGGCCGGTCTGCTTCGAATGTCAGCATTGTTTAAAATTTCTTTTGTTGGATATGGGCAAAGATAAATGCCCGGTCGGACAACTTTTGACAATTTTCGGTGTCTCTTGGATCATCTGCATAATTAGACATTATTCTGAAATGGTTTTATGAGCTAAAAAGGATGGATTTTAATTTTGATCAAGGCATTCAAAAACGTGGCATCCCCTGTGGCTGCAAGCTTTGTCTATTGAAGGACTGAAAAAACGTTAGCAAAATCACAACTCCAATGAAAAAGGCCCGATCGCTGTGTTGTCTGTGCATCATTACCGTTTCTCTTGCCTTTGGCCAGGCGGAACCCAAAAACAACCGCCTCGACAACGTTCCCATTAAATCTTACACCACCCAAAAAATTACGACCAGCAAGCCTCAGATCGACGGACGTCTGGATGATACCGCCTGGGGATTGGTAGCCTGGGGTAGGGGCTTCACTCAATTTCAACCAAAGGATGGAGCCAAGCCTGCCGCTCCTACGGCCTTCAAAATTCTCTACGACGAAGAAAACATTTACGTGGGCTATCGCTGCTACGACGAAGAACCGGATAAGGTGGTCAGACGGATGAGCAGGAGAGATGGTTTTGAGGGCGACTGGGTGGAGATCAATATTGACAGTTATCACGACAAACGGACCGCATTCTCCTTTACCATCTCCGCCTCTGGAGTCAAAGGAGACGAATTCATTAGCAATAACGGCAACAACTGGGATGAGAGCTGGAACCCCATTTGGTATGCTAAAACCAACATCGATGAAGAAGGTTGGACGGCAGAAATCAAGATTCCTCTCAGTCAGCTCAGATATGCGGATAAGGCAGAACACCTGTGGGGATTTCAAATTCACCGGCGAAATTTTCGACACGATTCCCGTTCCTTGTTTCAATACATCCCTCAGAATAGTGGTGTTTGGGTCAGCGCATTCGCGGAACTTAGTGGTATTCGCGGCATCAAACCCCAAAAACAGGTAGAAATTCAACCTTACATCGTTGCCCAGACCTCTACCTTCGAAAGGGAAGACGGCAATCCTTTCGCCGACGGAACGCGCAGTCGATTCACCGGCGGCTTGGATGGAAAGATAGGGGTGACGAGCGATATGGTACTGGATTTCACGATCAACCCTGATTTTGGCCAGGTGGAAGCAGATCCGGCAGCCGTCCGTCTGGATGGCTTCCAAAACTTTTTTCGGGAGCAGCGACCCTTTTTTGTAGAAAACAGCAACGTATTCGATTTTAGCATCACACAGTCGGCAGCGGGAGGCGCCTATGATTCGGATAATCTATTCTACTCCCGGCGCATTGGAGGGCAACCGCATGGTTCACCGAATTTGAAGGCTGGTGAATTTGCCGACGTACCACTCAATGCCTCTATCTTAGGGGCGGCTAAATTCAGTGGCAAGTCAAATAAGGGCCTCGCGATCGGCATTCTGGAAAGTATGACGGCCCGGGAGGTGGCAAAGATCGATCTGCGGGGAGATCGACGCGAAGAGGTGGTCGAGCCCCTAACCAATTACTTCGTCGGGCGCCTCACCCAGGATTTTGACGGTGGCAATACGGTGGTTGGTGGTATTTTGACGGGGGTCAACCGGAACCTGGATGGTGCCGACATGGATTTTCTGCACCGCGCGGCTTACTCCGGTGGAATTGATGTGGTTCATCGTTGGAAAAATCAAAGCTGGGTAGCTACCGCAAAATTGCTTTTCAGCCGGGTAGAAGGTAAAGAAGAAGCCATTCGCAATACGCAGACTTCTTTCGAGCATTACTTTCAACGTCCGGATGCCGAACACCTGGAGGTGGACGAGTCGGCAACGTCCCTCTCGGGTACGGGCGGAACTGCTAAAATTGGGAAATTTGGGGGGAACTGGAAGTTCGAAACCGGGGCGACCTGGCGTTCGCCGGGATTGGAATTGAACGACATCGGTTTTATGAACAACGCCGACGAAATCAACCATTTTTTTTGGTCTGGCTATCGATTCACGCAGCCATTCAGCATATTTCGTAGGATGGGGCTGAACGTAAACCATTGGTTGCGGTGGGATTTTGGAGGGAAGCATTTGTATCAGGCTGCTAACGTGAATATGTTTACCCAGTTCAACAATTTCTATCAGTTTTACATTGGTTATACCCACGAATTCAAAGACATTTCCAACCAGGCTCTTTTTGGCGGACCGGCACTTCGCAAGTCTAGGGGAGATGCTGTCTCCTTTAACATCAGTACCGACCAACGTAAAAAGGTCCGTTTCAATTTGAATGGATTTCGGGCGCTCGGACACGATCGCGACCAGGCCCGCACCGTGGTTGCTTCCAACTATGGTTTGGGCATTACCATCCAACCTACCAACGCGCTGCGCCTTTTCCTACAACCCAATGTGGGAAGATTCGACCGCTTAATGCAAAATGTAACCAACATGGATGTGAATGGGGAAACCAATTACATCGTGAGTTCGCTGGATCAAAATACACTTAGTATGACCATTCGTCTCAACTACAATATTACGCCAAATCTAACGGTTCAGTACTACGGCCAGCCCTTTATCACGCGCGTTCGGTACTATGATTTCAAGCGGATCACGGACCCTGCGGCACAGCTGTTTCACGATCGATTCATCCCGCTGAATGAAATGACCGTTTTCGATGCCCAGACCGATGTATATTCCGTGGATGAGAACTCGGATGGAGTGACCGATTATAGCTTTGGCAACCCAGATTTCAGCTTCATGCAGTTTCGTTCCAACCTGGTGGCGAGATGGGAATATGTTCCGGGGTCGGAACTTTTCCTGGTCTTTACCCAAAGCAATACGAATTTAGGAGACCCTTCACAAGGTGTTTTGTCTAGCTTGACCGACAATCTATTCAACAATAAACCAACGAATATTTTTCTGGTGAAGTGGACCTATCGTTTCTTGCTGTAAGGAGTCATCCCAAATGCCTCGTCCGGTACCTGGGATGACTTGAGTGGCCATACTTCTAGTCCTTGGTCTTATTCTCAACGGCCTCATTGTTCATAGCTACGATTTTGTCCAGGTCGTTGTAGAAACTCGTGATGTAATCCATTACTTCAGAACGGGTGTATTTACCCAGCAGTTTAAAGTCGCGTACCAGATCTTCGATCAATGGACGTTTTAACTTAAAGAGACTGACGTGAACCTTCAATTGGCGGGGATCTACCGGCCAGCCCAACAGGGCTCTTTGTTTGATGGAAGTAAGGCCGTGATCCACATTTGGAACTGCGTAGGGAGCGTCGACGAGTCCGGAAAAGTCAAAGTCGTAGGGGACCGGTATCATCGAACCACCGTCGTTGGGCTGTACCAGTTTTACATTGCGCAACAAAGGAATGTTCCAATCCTCGTTGCCAATCATGTATTGAAAAACTGCCATCAGGTTTTCGTCTTTGGTGGATACTTCCTCTTCGCCCAGATTCATTTCTTCCGATTCCACTCCCCCCAGGCGATTGGCCATTTCTTTGGTGCCCTCAATGATAAAGGCATACCGGCTGAACTCTTCATTCGAATCCTCCGTATCCACGTAGTTGATCTTTACCAATTGCACGCGGTAACTCTTATCGGTCAGGATGTTAAAAATGCGGTAGACCAGGTATTCCTTCAGTACATTGTCGGTGGCTTCCGACTTGTCTTCGAGGCAGTGGGTGACCAGTTTGACCGTTCGGAAAGTAACAAAACCATTGTTGGCTAATTGCGACTTGGAAAACTTCATTTTAAGCGGGGGAAAAGAACAGACGCGGCGGCGAAATCGTCCTCGAGGCCTTACCTCTACCTCGGAGGTGATCGTTTGTCCATTTTTGTCGGTAAAGGTAAACTCCGCCGGTTGATAATCTTCCGTTTTAATGTTGTCTTCGAGCTGCTGTAGGTTCGTTTTTAGGGTTACTTCGACGACTTCTGAGTGACTAAGAGCTGAAAAAATACTAGCTGGTTCGTTTTCCTCGGTTGGAGGAATTGTTGAATGATGAGCATACGCACTTGTTAGCGACACTGCAAGCAGTGCACAAAATAATAGTCGGGTGATCATGAACTTTGTGTTTTAGATTTTTACTTCAATTTATAAACAGTCGATCAAAGGTGGTCTTTTTTTAGACCTACTACCCTAAAGATTCGAAGAAAAACAAATGGTTGCTTTTCCAAAGAACAAAAAATAAGTGTATATTTTACGGTTATTGAGGGATTGTCCTTCAAATAACTTCCATCAATAGACATTATTCTGAAATGGTTTTATGAGCTAAAAAGGATGGATTTTAATTTTGATCAAGGCATTCAAAAACGTGGCATCCTCTGTGGCTGCAAGCTTTTTGATAACGTAGAGCATAATTAAAAGGCGCTTTTTTAGCCATCAAATTATTTTAGAATAATCTAATACATAACAAAAATCAACATGAACCAGCAAACAATTTTATTCTTTGGCCTCGTGTTCGGCCTCGGTCTGACCTTTTACTCGTGCACGACTTCTGAATCTGCTCAGGAAGAGGCCACAACGGCGGCAGTGGCAGAGCTGCCAAACATTGTGGTAATCTACGCCGACGACTTGGGCTACGGCGATGTGGGCGCTTACGGAGCGACTGCACTTCCAACGCCGAACATCGATCGCTTGGCGACGGGAGGAATTCGTTTTACCAATGGTTATGCTTCTTCTGCAACCTGTTCGCCCAGTCGGTACGCCTTGCTGACCGGACAGTATCCGTGGCGGAACAAACGGGCGAAGATTCTCGCCGGAACGGCACCCCTCTTGATTGATACGGCACAAATGACCATTCCCAAAATGTTGCGGCTTCAGGGATACCATACCGCCGTCGTGGGCAAATGGCATTTGGGGTTGGGTAATGGGAATGTGGATTGGAATACTAGGATTGCTCCGGGACCCAACGAAGTCGGATTTGATTATTCTTACATCATGGCGGCCACCCAGGACCGGGTTCCTACCGTCTACATAGAAAACGGCCATATCAGGGGCCTCGATCCGGATGATCCGATTGAAGTAGACTACAAGAAGAATTTCCCGGGCGAACCGACCGGCAAAGACAATCCCGAAATGCTGAAGATGAAATGGCATCATGGTCATAACAGCAGTATTGTAAATGGTATTCCCCGCATTGGTTTTATGAAAGGGGGAGAAGAAGCCAAATGGGTAGATGAAAACATGGCGGACACTTTTTTGGTCCGCGCACAACAATACGTCCGGCAACACAAAGAGGAGCCCTTTTTTCTATATTATGGATTGCAACAGCCACACGTTCCCCGGACTCCGCACCAGCGCTTTGTGGGTACATCCGGGATGGGACCGCGCGGTGATGTAATCGTGGAAGCAGACTGGTGCATCGGTGAATTACTGAAAACCCTGGAAAATGAAGGCTTGCTCGAAAAGACCCTCATTGTCTTATCGAGCGATAATGGCCCCGTTCTCAACGATGGTTATTTCGACGATGCCGTGGAGAAGATCGGAGATCACAAACCGTGGGGACCGCTTCGCGGGGGCAAATACAGCCTGTTTGAGGCCGGTACGAGAGTTCCTTTCATTACCTATTGGAAGGGAAAGATCAAT
>JANQRV010000379.1 GCA_028284395.1 Saprospiraceae bacterium | reverse complement strand
AGACAGTGTTGATCAACATCGAGAATTGGATTTCCAGGACTTCCGAATTCAGCCGCTCTTGCCCCGGCAGCACTCGAAAGAAGGGCCGGGCCTGGCTGTCGGCGACCTCAACGGGGATGGACTGGAAGACTTTTTCCTGGCCAATGGAAAAGATCATCCAGGCTTTATTTACACCCAACAGTCCGGAGGTGTTTTTCAGGGCTCAAGCTTACCGGACACTTCGTCGGCAGAAGACCTCGGCGTCTTATTGTTCGATGCTGACAACGATGACGACCTGGATTTATACATCGCAAGCGGCAGTAGTGAATTCAGAGCCTACGACCCGGCTTTTCAAGATCGGTTATTTATCAACAACGGAGAAGGTGCGTTCCAAAGAGCTCCCAGCGCACTGCCGGACATCCACATCTCAAGTTCCACCGTTAATGCAGCAGATTTCGACCGGGATGGCGACCTCGATTTATTCGTTGGCGGACGTTTGATACCACAAAGTTATCCACTACCGGAGAAGAGCCTCCTGCTAAGAAATAACGAAGGGCGCTTTCATGTCATTGAGGATCAATCGATAGCTCCTTTTAACCAATTGGGCATGGTAACATCGGCACTATGGACCGATTTTGACAACGACGATTGGGTCGATTTGATCGTAGTTGGCGAATGGATGCCCATTCAATTTTATCGAAATACCAAGGGCAAACTCAAAAAAATTGATCCATCGATTACCGACGCGGTCACTTCCCGCAATGTAGCGACTTCTGGCTGGTGGAACAGCATCAACTCCGGGGATTTCGACCGTGACGGAGACAGCGACTACATCATTGGCAACCAAGGGCTTAACAATCAATACCGCGCCAGTTCATCACATCCGCTTCGCATTCACGCTAAGGACTTTGACGAAAATGGCGGCGTTGATCACGTGATCAGTGCTTTCCGGGAAGGAAACTACTACCCCGTTCATCTGAAGAATGATTTCATTCGGCAGCTAAATGGTAAACGGCGCACTTATTTGAAATATGCAGATTATGCGCAAGCTACCACTCAAGAGATCTTTACCGAGGAAGAGTGGAGCGGTGTGTATACGCAGCAAGCAACGATTCTGGAAAGCATTTACCTCGAAAATCGAGGAAACAACCGCTTTGAGGTACATGTATTGCCGCAGTCGGTACAATATGCCCCAGCATACGGCAGTACGGTCGGAGACTTTAATGGAGATGGGCAACTCGATGTTTTGCTCATCGGTAACCGCTTTGGTAGCGAGACATTTACGGGGCGGCACGATGCATCACTGGGCTCACTCTTACTGGGTGATGGGAGGGGACATTTTCAACCGGTTTCACCATTGGAGAGTGGTTTTCTGGTGAAGGGAGACGCACGCTCTATCATCCAGCTTCGAGCCGCTTCCGACCAACAATTTGTGATTGTTGGACAGAGCAATGGCCCCCTAAAGGTTTTTGGGCAGCCATCCACCGGCAAAACAATGGAAGTGACTCCGCACCCCTTAGAATACAAAGTAAAAATCGAATATCGGGACGGCAGTGAGGAAGTCCGCGAGATCCACTATGGATCGGGATACTTGTCTCAACCTAGTCGGTCCATCTACCTGCAGTCCGGAATGCTTAAAAAGTTGACTTTGATAAATTATGATGGTGAAGAAAGAATTATTGAAATTGGAAGACTATCGGAGGCATTTTGAACAGTTCGGTTTGTTGTTGAGTCTTTGCTTTTTTGCCGCATGCTCCAGCAATGAATTGAAGAGAAAGACCTGGTTTGCCGATTTCATCAGCATTGGCAGCTACTCCTCTCCCCGATTAGCCGACTTAAACCAAGATGGCATCTTAGACATCGTGATCGGTGCCGGACTGGAAGAACTGCAAGAATGCGAACATGCAGTACTAGCATTGAATGGCGCAAATGGGGAACTTTTGTGGACGGCTTCCGCTTCCGCTCAAATGGTAGGCTCAGCAACTTTTCTGGACGTGAACCAGGATGGCACGACCGATGTAATCATCGGTGGTAGAAATGCAGAATTGGTCGCATTGGACGGTTCTACCGGTGAAGAGCTTTGGCGCTACCAAAAACAAAGTGAAGTGATCAATACCAGTGGTTACATTCGCTTTAATTTTTACAACACGCAAATCATTCCCGACCAAAATGACGACGGGCAGCAAGACCTCTTGGTCGTCAATGGTGGCAATTTGCGGGTCCCTGCTCGTATGACTCAGTATCGGTATCCGGGGGTCCTGGCCATTTTAGACAGTAAAAATGGCCAGATCATTGCCGCTGATTTAATGCCCGACGAAAAGGAAAGCTACATGTCTCCCATCGTCCATGACTTTAACGGCGATGGCCACCTTTCCGTCATCTTTGGCTCGGGAGGTGAGACCATCGCCGGAAACCTTTACCGGACCAGTCTGGAAGATTTGCGCAATGGCGATATCTCCGGCGCAGAAATTTTGTTGGAGGGTTCCGATCACGGCTTCATTGCCCCTCCCGTGCTCGTGGATATCAACGGTGATCTCGTCAAAGACATCGTCGTCAACAATCACGGCGGCGCCAGTTATGCGTTAAACGGGAAGGATCGGACGACCTTGTGGAAAACGGTAATTCCCGATACGGAGATTTCGAGCAGCAGCGCCATAGGTTTCTTTAACGACGACGACATTCCGGACGTTTTCAATTGCTATCTGATGGGACAATGGCCGCAGAATCAGGGAGCGGTTTTGGTGATGCTGGACGGCGCAACCGGCACTATTGAAAGAAAAGACACCTTGGGTTGCACGGGCATGTCCTCACCGGTAGCATTTGACCGCGATCGCGATGGTAAGGATGAAATTCTAATCAGTATCAACAATCTCGACTGCAAAAAACGCTATCCCGATTACAAGAAGGCCATTCACCATTTGGCCCTCGTAGATTTCGACCGACCGGAAATAAATGCACTGACCCCATACCGATACGCCAAGAATATGGGATCGACCCCTTGGCTGGGAGATATGGACGGTGATCAAAAACTAGATCTGGTATTTTGTGAGATGGTCAATACCACACTTTTCCTTAAGTTTTTCGGGATGCGAATCAATCGGGTAGCACTTGGGATTCCACTAGAACAGGTGCCCTCGTGGGGGGCCTATATGGGCAATCACTACAATGGTGTTTTTGACAAAAGGAAAAAAACAGGAGCGCAATGAGAACCGCCAGTGCTTATATTCTGATGCTTTTAACCTTTATGGGTTGTTCGGACCAAGACGATCTGCTTTTTCGGTCCCGGAAGCATACCGGTATTCAATTTCAAAATTACATCGAGGAATCCCCCGTATGGAACATACTATCTTATGAACTGGTCTACAACGGCGGCGGGGTCGGAGTTGGTGATTTTGACCAAGACGGGCTACAGGACCTCTATTTTACCGGCAATATGATCCCCAATAAACTCTACCTAAACCGAGGTAAGCTGAAATTTAAAGAAATCACCGCTGAAGCTGGTGTAGCGGCTGCCAAAAAATGGAGTACCGGTGTCACGGTCGTCGACATTAATCAGGATGGTTGGCCCGATCTCTACGTTTGTGCATCTACCCTCTCGGCTCCGGAGAAAAAAGCCAATATGTTGTTTTTAAACAATGGCCTCAACGATGCCGGCGTACCAACCTTCACCGAATCCGCTGCGAAATTGGGCATCAACGATATGGGCAATTCCACTCACTCCACTTTCTTCGATTACGACAATGACGGCGACCTCGACCTATACGTCCTTACGGATGAACTGGGCGTATTTTCTCCTAATAAATACCGGCCCAAAGACAACAGCGGACGCTCGCCGACCACCGATCGGCTCTATCGAAACGAACTCAATACCAGTGGCCGATTTATCAACGTTTCGCAAGAAGCCGGTATCATCTATGAAGGTTATGGACTGGGCGTCAGCGTAGTCGACATTAATGACGATGGCTGGAAAGATCTCTATGTCTCCAATGATTATCTCACCAATGATTTGCTATACATCAACCAACAGGATGGAACTTTTCGCAATGAAGTCGATCGCTACTTCAAACATCAAACCCATTCCGCAATGGGCAATGACGTAGCAGATATCAACAATGATGGCCTGCCAGATATCATTACAATGGACATGCTTCCGGGTAAAAACGACCGCCTGAAGAAAATGCAGTTGAAGGCCAATTACGCGAACTATCTCAACAATAAACAATTCAATTATGAAGCTCAATTCATTCGCAATACGCTTCAATTGAACCAAGGGATGGCAAGTGATGGGCGGCCACGATTCAGCGAAATCGGTTTCCTGGCGGGCGTACACGCAACGGATTGGAGTTGGGCTCCTCTTTTAGCTGATTTCGACAATGACGGCCATCGGGACCTGGTCGTCTCCAATGGTTTTCCCAAAGACATTACCGATATGGATTTTTCTGATTTTCGGAATACCAAAACACTTGCTTTCGACAAAGAGGAAATCATGGCCCAAATCCCAGAAGCTAAAGTTTCCAATTACATCTTTCGGAGTCGCGGTGATCTGACATTTGAAGACAAAACGACCGAATGGGGACTCGAAACTCCTTCTTACTCCAACGGTACTGTATTCGTTGACCTCGACAACGACGGCGATCTCGATTTAGTTTTCAACAACATCAACGAGCCTGCCCTTGTATACGAAAACCGGTTGTACAACGGAGCGGCTCAAAAGGATCAACCTCATTACTTGCAAGTGCAATTGACCTATAAGAAACCGAACGCCCAAGGGTTGGGCACGCACATTACCCTGTACTACGGCGAGCACCACAAGCAATACCAAGAATACACTACTACAAGAGGCTATATTTCTTCGGTCGACCCCGTAATGCATTTTGGATTGGGCGAAATCGTTCGTATTGATTCCATTCACATTACCTGGCCCGATGGCTCTCTACAGCTTTTGAAAAACATCGCTGCAAATCAGCGGTTAAAAATTGACTATGCTCCCACAACCCGAAATGGGTCTTTTAAAGCTCCTCCGGCTCATCAAACTCTTACTTTCCGGGAAATCACCACGGAAACCAACCTCGATTTTACTTACACCGAAAAGATATTCATCGATTTCAATGCCCAAAGGCTAATCCCCCATCAGTTTTCCCAAAGAGGTCCCTTTTTAAGCAAGGGTGATGTGGATGGTAATGGGCAGGAAGATTTTTTTATTGGTGGGTCGCTTTACGAATCCGGCACCTTCTTTTTGCAGAACAACGGCACTTTCCGACAACAGGTATTGCCCACCAAAGGTGAAAAAAAACAAGAAGACACAGGCAATCTGCTCTTCGACGCCGATGGAGATGGCGACCTGGATCTGTACCTAGGCAGTGGAAGTACGGAGCACCCCGCAGCGGATCCGGATGCCTACCAAGATCGGTTGTACATCAACGACGGTCGGGGCAATTTTCGGGAAGAACCAAACGCCTTACCCAGGATGGACAATAGTACATCGGCGGTAAAAGCAGCGGATTTTGACCGGGACGGCGACCTGGATTTGTTTGTTGCCAGCCTTTTGGTCCCACAACAATACCCCCTTCCCGCCACAAGTTTTTTACTCCGGAATGAAAGCACCGCTAACCAAATCAGCTTTGTAAATGTCGCTACCGCCCAGATGCGAGAAATTGGCCTGGTCAATGATGCCATCTGGAGCGACTTCAACAACGATGAATGGCCCGATCTTATTCTTGTTGGCGAGTGGATGCCACTGGTCTTCTTCGAAAACAGAAAAGGTCAACTCTCCAAAGTGGAGCCAATGATCCTGGATGAGAACCGGCACTCCATCGACCATACTGGATGGTGGAATTGTATTTCAGCAGCGGATTTTGATGCGGATGGCGATCCGGATTATTTGATTGGCAATCAAGGTACCAATACGGTATATCGGGGTAGCGCAACGGAACCGCTGACCATGTTGGCGGGCGATTTTGACAACAATGGCCAGGTCGAGGGCCTTATTGGCACCTATTATCCAGATCATTCCGGTCAGAGGAAGTTGTTTCCCATACACGCCAAGGAAGAGTTCACGACTCAACTCGCGCACACCCGCAAGCGGTTCCTAAAATACGCCGACTATGCTGCCGCTACCCTTCCGGAATTACTGACAGTCGAAGAAATGCAGCAAGCAGTGAAGTACGAAGCCACATTTATGGAGAGTGCCTACCTGGAGAATCTCGGCAATGGCAAGTTTTGCCTGACGCCCCTACCTCTTCCCGCACAGTTTGCCCCGATCTACGATCTATTGACGGATGACTTCGACGGCGATGGTCTTGTAGACGGTCTCCTCATCGGCAACGATTACGGCAACAACCCGTATTGGGGATTGCAAGATGCTTTCAACGGCTTATTCTTAAAGGGAAATGGGAAGGGGAACTTCCTTCCTCAAAATTATACAGAGACCGGTTTTCTGGTCCCGGGAGACGGCAAATCCTTGACTCAGATCAGGGGCCCCGCCGGCAATACCTGGGTCATTGTCGGTCAGAACCAGGATCAATTAAAAGTTTTCGAGGTTCAGTAAGTCAAATATGTACCTATGAATGGCAAGATGCTCTTAATCATCATCAGTGTAGCGACAATTGCCGGTTGCGATTCGAATGGCAACAACCCCAATCAATCGACCGTCGACTTGCTAGCGGAGTTTAGGGACCAGGCTATTCAGTCTCAATTGTATCCCTATTTCAATAGCATTCGTGCGGACAGACAAGCCAAGACTTTAAAATTACTCCCTTATAATGTCCCACTTGACAGCCGGAAAGATTTCGTCCTGGAACTGTTACAGGCCGGTGAAAATAAAGATTGCATCCAAGAAGTTGAAAAAATCCTGAAATTGGCCTATCCAGGCGAAGGGGTCAATCGAAGGAATCTGTTTTATCACAAAGTCCTGGGACTTGCCTATTTCCGTCTGGGAGAACAGGAAAACTGCATTAGTCAGCACAGTCCTGAGTCTTGCATCATCCCAATTGAAGGCGGGGGTATCCATAAGAACCGGCGGGGCGCTGAGCAGGCTCTTTCTGTATACGCTCGCATACTGGAGGCCTTTCCCAAAGACTTACAATCTCGGTGGTTTCTCAATTTAGCCCATATGACATTGGGTAGTTATCCGGAGTCCGTACCCAGTCACCTGCTCATACCTCCGATGGTATTTGCCTCAGATTATCCATTGCCCCGCTTTGCGGATCGGGCCATGGAAGCGGGAGTCAATGCCAATGGCCATGCCGGAGGTTGTAGTCTTGAAGACTTTAACGGCGATGGTTTGCTGGACATCTTTGCAACCTCCTACGTGCTGGGAGATCAATGCCGACTTTTTCTAAACAAGGGGAATGGTGCTTTTCGAGACGCTACTAAATCAGCTCATTTAAAAGGGATTACCGGCGGATTAAACAATATTCACGGCGATTATAACAACGATGGATTTGAGGATATTTTTATAACCAGAGGAGCCTGGCTGGGCAACCAAGGCAAGTTCCCGAACTCCTTGCTGCGCAATAACGGTGACGGGACGTTCACTGATGTCACCGCAGAAAGCGGGATCTTATCCTTTCATCCTACTCAAACTGCTGCCTGGGCGGATTTTAATCTCGATGGTCATCTCGATCTCTTTGTCGGCAATGAAAGCGGAGGAGGGACCTATCACCCGTGCGAATTTTTTGTCAATAACGGAGACGGGACTTTTACCGAAATGGCTGTCGAATTGGGTATTGAGGTAACACTCTTTGTCAAGGGTGTTTGCTGGGGAGATGTGAACAACGACGGTCTTCCGGATCTCTTTCTCTCGATTTTTGGCGGCACCAATAAGCTATTTGTGAATTTAGGCGGCACAGCGGCCTCCAATTGGCACTTTGAGGAACAGTCGGCATCTGCCGGTGTAACGCTGCCGGTCAATAGTTTCCCCGCTTGGTTCTGGGATTACGACAACGATGGCTGGCAGGACCTTTTTGTCTCTGGTTACCATTCGGGGGACCCGGAAGACGAAATCAGTACTCAAGTCGCGGCTGATTACCTTGGATTGCCGTTCGAAGCGGAACATCCCCGGATTTTCCGAAATGAAGGAGACGGTACCTTTTCCGACCAGACAGACCCCATGGGCCTGGTGAAACCACTCTATACCATGGGGTGTAATTACGGCGATCTGGACAACGACGGGTATCCCGATTTTTACCTCGGAACCGGCGAATTCAGCTTATGGGCTGCAGTCCCCAATCGAATGTTTCGCAACCAAGCCGGGCGGTCTTTCCAGGATGTTACGACCAGTGGAGGCTTTGGACAATTGCAAAAGGGCCATGGTGTAGCTTTCGGCGACATCGATGGCGATGGCGACCAGGATTTATACACCGTTATTGGAGGAGCAGTACAAGGGGATATTTACCACAATATGTTGCTGGAAAACCCCGGCAATCAAAACAACTGGATCACCTTGAAATTAGTGGGTACAACATCCAATCGGTCTGCTATTGGCGCCCGACTAAAGATCATCGCCCAAGAAGAGAATGGAGCAAAACGGACCATCTACTCTACGGTCTCTACCGGCGGCACCTTTGGAGCTAGTAGTTTGCAAGTGGAATTGGGTTTGGGTACTGCAACCGAAATCGAAACCATTGAAATCCGGTGGCCCAACGCCTCCAAAACGGTAGAGATATTCCAAGGGGCTAAAATCAACCGGCTTTACAGGGTTACAGAAGGAACAGGTCAGATAATTGAGCAAAATCAAGTATCTTTCTCTCTGTAACGAATACCGATTGTTGAATTTGGTACAAAACGATCCAAATCAACGGAAACCAACGAAAAATAAACATTAGACATTATTCTGAAATGGTTTTATGAGCTAAAAAGGATGGATTTTAATTTTGATCAAGGCATTCAAAAACGTCGCATCCTCTGTGGCTGCAAGCTTT
>JANQRV010000377.1 GCA_028284395.1 Saprospiraceae bacterium | reverse complement strand
GTCGGGAAACAGAATGCGATCGCCGATTCCTTCGAAAGATACCAGCGATTCGTCGTATCCGTACTCCGTGGGATAAGGAACGTCTCCGATGTCCCGGCCTCCGCCGAGGTGCCACTTTCCAAAATGGCCGGTCGCATACCCATTTTGTTGTAATACCCTGGCCAATGTCGTGGCAGTTGGATCCAGATAATTGGCCATGGCCCGCTTCTCGTTGTGCTTAGACCCGGAAAGGAAAGAATGGATCCGGTACCTCATGGGGTATTTGCCCGTGACCAATGCGGTTCTTGACGGTGAACAAATGGGAGAATTGACGTAGAAGTTCGTGAATTTAATCCCCTTACCGGCCAGCGCATCGATGTTTTGCGTTTGGACGTAAGGATTTCCGTAGCAACTCAAGTCTCCGTAGCCCATGTCATCGATAAAGATGATCAAGACGTTGGGACGCGTCTCTTCCTCTATTTCTTCCGCCGAACAACCGAGAAAAAGTATGGTTAAAGTTGTCAGAAAACCAATTAATGCGTATCGCATGGTGTTCAATCGTATGAATTTCATAAAGACAATTATTTGAATCTCCTACCGACCAACCGGCACTCGGCCAAAAACAGCACCGAAAACAAGATAAGGATAAGCCCATAAACAACATCTTATTATCTTTAGCTTTATATGAATAAAGATTTCAGATCGATCATTCTACAAAATACGGGGGCTTCGGCTTTATTTGAAAAGGAGATGATCCAGGAATTGTGGAGTGGATACGGAAAAATCATGCGCGTTGGATTGGAAAATGCTTCGGTAAGAAGCGTTGTCGTAAAGCACGTCCAACTTCCCATCTACAAAAACCACCCTCGGGGATGGAATACCGACATGGGGCATCAACGCAAGGTAAAATCCTATCAAGTAGAAACTACCTGGTATCAACGATACAGTAAAAGCAGTATTGCCCGCCTCCCGCGATGCTTAGCCATCGAGTCGCAAGAAGAGGAAGTATTGATGGTGCTGGAGGATCTGGATGAGGCCGGTTACCCCTTGCGCAAAAGGATGGCCACCTGGGAGGAAATCCAATCTTGTCTGGCATGGTTGGCACGTTTTCATGCCAGTTACCTGGGACAAGCACCAGATGGCCTATGGGAAGTAGGCACCTATTGGCATCTGGAAACCAGACCTCAGGAATTAGCCGTTTTAGCCGATCACCGGTTGAAAGAAGCAGCTCCGCTCATTGATGAAAAACTGAACACATGCCAATTTAAAACGTTCGTTCACGGCGATGCCAAGCTGGCCAACTTCTGCTTTGCGAATGATGGACGAGTGGCGGGGGTTGATTTTCAGTACGTAGGTGGGGGGTGTGGCATGAAGGATGTGGCATATTTTGTAGGAAGTTGCCTCGATGAAAGAGCGTGTGAACGTATGGAAGCCCAGATCCTGGACACCTATTTCCAATGCTTACAAAACGAATTGACAGATAGAAATGAAGCGCTGGAAAATGAATGGCGGTCTTTATACCGAATAGCCTGGGCAGACTTTCATCGCTTTTTAAAGGGATGGAGTCCGGGCCATTGGAAGATCAATAGCTATAGTGAACGGGTAACCAATGAAGTGATCAATAGTCTGTAGAAATGGATCTGGAAAAACTCAACAATATCGGGATCGAGGCAGCACTCGCCGCTGGAAAAGTGATACGGAAGCACATGGATGCTGACGTTGATGTAGAGAAAAAGCGGGGAGGAACGAGCCATGCCTCACAAGTGGTAACCGCAGTAGACAGGGCATGTGAAACCGCAATCCTGGCTCATCTGCTGCCCACCTGTGATGCGTTTGATATAGCAATATTATCGGAAGAAACGGAAGATGATGGTAGCCGATTCGAAAAAGATTTCTTTTGGTGTATCGACCCCATGGACGGCACCCTACCTTTTATCGAGAAACGACCGGGGTTCTCCGTATCGATTGCGCTCATTGCGAAAGATGGAACACCGTACATTGGTGTCGTATTTGATCCGAGCACGAATACCCTGTATCATGCTATCAAGGGACGAGGTGCTTACAAGGGTGGCAAACCGTGGAAAATCAAGCCCGTAAACAGCCATTTGACCTATGTGACGGATCGAAAGCTAGCCGATACCCCGCGCCTGGCAGAAATAGAAGCGTTCCTTCATGGAATTGTTAAACAATTGAGCCTAAATGGGCTACGGGAAATCGCCGGGGCGGGTTCTGTTTTAAATGCCATCCGGGTGCTGGAAAATGGCCCGGCGTGTATGCTGAAGTTTCCGAAAAAAGAAAGTGGCGGCGGCAGCATATGGGATTTTGCTGCTACGGCGTGTATTTACCGGGAATTGGGACTGCCCGCCACAAATTTTGCGGGCGGCCCGCTGGACTTGAATAGAAAGGATGATACTTTCATGAATCACGAAGGTGTCTTTTTTGCCAATCTAATTTATTGAAGCATTCCGGGCAGACCCCAAAAACTGATTGCCCCCCCTATACAACAATTCGACTAACAATTGCAACAAAAGAGGTAAGCTCCGACCGGATCACACTCATAGCTTTGTACCATCAATTTACTTAATTAAGTGATCAAATATAGCTTCTAAATTTCTCTGAGCCCTTTTTCTGCTGGCCTGCTTTCTCCTTCAGTCATGTAGAGCGGCTATAATCCTTCAGTGCGGCATTGGCCAGCAAAAAAATGACCTCAGATCATCTTTACAACTATTTTTGATCACTTACTTAAAACTATCCAACATGAAAAGAAGAAGTTTTTTGAAAGGTACTTCCACCGCAACCCTCGTATCCGCCACCGGCTTCGCCGGGCTTGCACAGACTAAGATCGCGATGACAGAAACGAATCCTTATCATTTCACACCGACCCTGGAGAAGGCCCGGCAACTACCCGGCTTGACGATGAATTTCATTGCTACCGGCAAAGAAACAGGCGGTGCCTACGCCCTGATCGAAGCCAAGATCATCAAAGGAGCCGAACCCATGATGCATACCCATCAATATGAAGACGAAGCATTTTATATTCTGGAGGGAGAAATGATCGTCACCATTGGTGGTCAGGACTACCGCGCAAAACCGGGGGATTATGTTTTTCTGCCTAGGGGCATACCTCATACTCAAAAACTCATCTCCGAACAAGTCCACGCTATGCTCTTCATTTCTCCGGCCGGATTGGAAGATTTTTTCTGGAAACTTTCTCAA
This sequence comes from Saprospiraceae bacterium, assembly GCA_028284395.1. Taxonomy (GTDB): domain Bacteria; phylum Bacteroidota; class Bacteroidia; order Chitinophagales; family Saprospiraceae; genus JANQRV01. The sequence goes on along the minus strand of JANQRV010000377.1, from coordinate 4,667 downwards.
CCCGCTGAAGACTTCAGTATTCTTCCCCTTTCCCAAATCCAACCCAGTGAAGAGGAAATTAAGACGATGATGCAGATGCAAGCCGAATTTGGGATTTCTTACAGCGACTAGTTCGAATGATCCATTTAATTTTGAGATCAAAGTAGCATGATGTACAGGAAAAATTGGAGAGACGTTTTTTTCTTCCGCAAGTCCACCTACACGGGGCCGGCCTTATTCAGATGTATGATCACCCTTTTCGTGGGGCTGGGTCTCCAATCGGCTAATGGGGCCGACACCCTTGTTGTCGACGGACCGGTGTGGCGCACCGAACTCGTACCGTATGCAAGGTTATTCATCGATCCCGGAGGAGCACTTACAATGGAAGAGATTTTACGATCGGACCTACATTTTTCAGATTCTTTCGAAGTGTTGCAGTATCCTGATTTTCCTGAAGCCCATTGGTTGCACATTCCTGTGGTAGTCCACGAAGAATTGGTCGATGCGCGAATCGTTGTGCCGGGAGATTCTCTCATGGATTACATCAATCATAGATTGGATTATCTCGATCTATTTGTGGTTGATACCGCAAATAGGATATGGCGGCACGAGCGATCGGGCTTCTTGGTGCCGAAGTCCCAAAAGAGCTTCCAATCCGACAATTTTTCAATGGTAGCGCCGATAAGCCTGAATCGCGGCGACCGGTTTGATCTCTACCTCAGATTGCAGAATAGCCATCAACCCCAAGAATTGTTTTTGGGTCTGGAACTTCGGCATCCCGAAGCCGGACTGCCGGCTCTTAACCCCCAAGACCGCTGGTTAATGCTGGCTTCCTGGGGCATGTTCATCATTATCGGTCTGTATGTGTTGGTATTTTTCTTTTTCGTGAGGGATTGGGCATTTTTGTATTTCGGTTTGTTTTGCCTGTTGTATGCTTTGGACTTGTTCACACCAAGTGGTTCTTTAATCTATTTTTTACCGGAAAACCCCGAACGGTATCATCTCTTGTGGAGTCTGAGTCTGATCAGCATCCCTTTTCTACTGTTATTCGGCAATACATTTGTCGGCATCCGCACCAATGTTGCCCCTTGGTGGAGGTATTATCAACTGGTAACGGTCGTTTTTTTCGCCGTGACCGTTTACTATTGTTTACACAGTTTATGGGAGCCGCACCTCATTTACCCCCGCGGATTCAATTGGGCGGTCTTGCTATTGATTCCGATCTGCCTTCGATTCGGAACGATCAAATTTTGGCCGGCACAACTGTTTGCCTGGGGTCTCGGTAGTTTTGTGGGAGGTAACATGATCGGGGTTATTGCCATGATGTACGGACAGACCTGGGGGCATTATTCCTGGGCATTGGGTCAGATTGCGCTCCTATTCATTTTTGCAATAGGTCTGGGGTATCGTTTTTTGGAAAGCGAACGGGAACAATTAAAAGCCGAAAAGCTTAGAGAAGTAGATGCCTTAAAGTCTCGATTCTTCACCAATATAACGCACGAGTTTCGAACTCCTCTTTCGCTGATCTTAAACCCTCTCCAACAGGTCGAGGCTTCTATCCCCTATCCGGAGCTGGCAAATCCGCAAAACGAATTGTCCGTCAGCGTCGGTCAAATCCAGGTCATGAAACGCAACGCTTTGCGACTCCAACAGCTCATCGATCAAATACTGGACTTATCGAGATTGGAAGCCAAAAGGCTGTCGCTACAAATAGAACAGGGCGGCATCCTTGCTTTTATTCGTTCAAGAGTCTCGGAATTTTATGATATCGCCCGGCAAAAAGACATCCATTTGGTTGCTAATTACGGAGCAGAAAACGACCAGGCCTGGTTTGACCGGGATAAACTGGAAAAAATCCTGGTCAATATCGTCGCAAATGCCATCAAGTATTCACCGGTCAACGGAAACGTCCATATTCAGGCAAGCACAAGCACCTACGATCTTACCCTCAGCATCTCCAATACCGGCCCCGGAATGAGCCCAGAAGAATCGGAGCGGATTTTTGATCGATTTTACCAAGCGGACAATGCTGTCCGACAAGGGAGTGGTATTGGACTGGCACTGGTCAAGGAACTGGTTGAATTGCATCACGGCCAGATTTTTGTAGAAAGTCGGTTAAATTCAGGAACGACGATAACATTGCAATTGGCCATTCATCAGACCTCCTTTTCAGTCGACGACTTTGCCGCTGAGGCGGTTCAACAACCGATGACGAATGGCCAACATTCGTTTTCAGCACCGGTTCGGGCAGATGATCCGCCGCTAAAGGACGGAAATGACCAGGCTCCTATGATCTTGATCGTGGAAGACAATGCCGACCTGCAACATTTTCTCCAACATTTGCTGGCACGGACCTACCGGGTCATTACCGCTGACGACGGACGCTCTGGTGAAGAATTGGCCACCAAGTATTTACCGGATGTCATTATCAGCGATGTGATGATGCCTTATGTAACCGGTATCGAACTCTGTAATCGCCTAAAAGAACACGAAAAAACCTGTCACATACCCCTCCTCCTGCTCACCGCAAAATCAACCCGAAAAGATCGGTTGGAAGGGCTGGAAACCGGTGCCGACGATTACCTGGTCAAGCCATTTGACGCCAAAGAATTGGAGCTAAAAATCCAAAACCTCATTTGGCGGCAGCACGTTTTAAAAGAGAAGTACGGCCGACAACCCTGGAAATTGGCAAAACAGGAGGTGAACTCCCTGGATGAACAATTCCTGCACCAGGTTACCACGACGATTTCCGAAAATTTATCCAACGAAGATTTTTCTGTCGAAGTTCTGGGCCGGCGGTTGGGTTATAGCAGGAGTCAGTTATTTAGAAAACTTAAAGCATTGATCGATAGAAGTCCGCTAGACCTGATTAAGGAACAACGACTTCACTATGCCAAAGATTTGTTGACCAACAAAGCACTTACCGTATCCGAAGCCGCTTATGAAGTGGGTTATTCCAATGTTTCTTATTTCTCGCAAAGTTTTAAGAAAGAATTCGGCATGACTCCGAGTGAGCTGTTGAAATGATCTCCTTACCTGGGGTCGACCGATCGATATGCCCGTAAGGTGGCCAATGCACCCTCCTTCCCTTTCCGGCTATTGCCGTGTTCCAGGCCGACAAATCCACGGTAGCCTTTATCGTGAATGTGTTGTAGGACATTGACGAAGTTGATCTCGCCCGAAGTCGGTTCGTTACGGCCGGGTGTATCCCCCATTTGCAGGTAGGCGATCTCACCCCAGGCCTGGTCTAAGGTCGGAAGGAGATTCCCCTCCTGGATCTGTACGTGGTAAATATCGAACAGAATCTTTATGCTCGGGCGATTGACAGCTTTGGCCATCGCATATGCCTGGCCAACAGTATGCAAAAACATGCCCGGGTGATCGATCTTGTGGTTCATCGGTTCCATGACCATGACCATGTCGTACGGTTCATAAATATCCGCGATACGGCGAAGCAGATCAATTGCATTTGCCATTTGAAAGTCCATCGGCAGTTTAGGGTGGGCCACCCCCAGTACATTATGCACAATCTTCGTATTCATACGCCGGGCAATAGCTACGGAAGCACGGGCATCCTCCAATACCTTTTGGCGTAGGGCCTTGTCGTTCCCGGCGAAGGTCACCTGACTAAAAGTGAGCGTGCCCACAAATTGTCCAAACTCCATATCCAGCTGTTGCAATAACCGACTGATTTTCTCCTGTTCGGGTACGGGACGATCCTTCAGCAGTGTATTTTCCCAGGCCCGAAACCCCTGGTCCTTCCCCCACCGGATCTGATCGAGCGGATCTGCACCCGCGGCAGCAGCGAAGATGCCGAACTCAGGGGAGAACTTCATATTGAATCCTTTAACGGGCAATTCATTGGCCCCCCTTGCCGAGGTGCTCCACAAAAAGGGGGGCGACAGTAAAGCGGCACCGGTCAGGCAACTATCGAGAAGGAATCTTCTGCGCTTCATAGTCTAGTAAATAAGGTCATTGGCTAGTAAAAATGCTACGAGATCGGCCATTTCCGAGTCCGTCAGCAGTTCTCCGAACCCTTGCGGCATTAGAGATGTTTCCTGCAGGGCAATGCTGGTGATATCCTCCCGGCGCAGACGTACCGATGCATCCGGCCCCAATCCCAGTACGATGAATTCAGGACTTTGTTCCCGGATGATGCCGGTATAGGTATTCGTTGAGGTCTGTACTTCATAAGTTTCGTATTCCCGTACGAAGCTGACCCCGGGATATAGAATGGCTTCGAGAATGTCGTGTACCGAACGGTCCGATTGAATCGAAGTGAGATCCGGTCCCAGTCGGCCACCTTCTTCGCCAATGGTATGACAAGTCCAACAGGTTGCTTTGCCAAAATACAGTGCCCGCCCGCGACCTTCGTCACCGGTGGATACCAGGGATTCAAGTTGCAGGATCCGATCGAGTCTACCTTTTCTCTGCGTCTCCAGTTTTGTAGTAAGGCGGTTTACCAGCGGTGCTACCTCCGATGGATATTCCCTAAAAAGATCTTCGACGTAAGCAGTGGTCAAATTGTCGAGCACCGAGGACTCCAGAAGTGTTTGGGCCAGAGATTCACCTATTTCCGGGGGAAATACTCCCTGGAAATAGGTGAATCTCTGGCCCAAACACTTCTGGAGTCCTCGGTGCTCGACAATTTGACCACTGCTTACGTCGAAGATCTTTTTAGGGAATAT
>JANQRV010000375.1 GCA_028284395.1 Saprospiraceae bacterium | reverse complement strand
TCAGTCATGTAGCGCGGCTATAATCCTTCAGTGCGGCATTGGCCAGCAAAAAAATGACCTCAGATCATCTTTACAACTATTTTTGATCACTTACTTACTTGGACTGTGCTTCGCTATTTTCGTCCTCGTTTCATAAAGTTTTTCAAAGCTCAGCGATCGCTAAATCCGACTGGATTAACAGTAGGCATCGCTATTGCCATAACGCTACCGATAGGTTGGTATACCATGAATCGTTGGCTGCAGGATTTTTCCTACCGGATCGAGATTGCTTGGTGGGTCTATGCATTGGCTGCTGTTATCGCCATTGCGATTTCTATTTTAACGGTTAGTTATCAAAGTATAAAGGCAGCTCTGGTTAACCTGTGCAGAGCCTCAGGTCAGATTAGTGCCCCCTGCTGTCGCATCCTTTTGACCGGAGAGTCCGTTGAAAGAAAAGATCAGTTTTTGGATCGAAATAATTGTCTGTTCCAAAATCGAACATACCATCAGTCGATCGCCAAATTAGATTTCAGGAATGCTAGCCCTAATGGGTTTCTCGCTCCCCCGACTTTCATAACCATTGCGGATGAATATTAGGTTATTATATCCTCCATCATTTATGCCCGGTTTATATCCGAACGTTTCATTTAAATACAAGATTGCTTGCGAAAGCGTCCTTCCCAGATTTAGTACGCAGATGGACCAAAAACTTAGTGGCAACTTTCCTATACACTTATGATGTGGGGAAAGATTTGATGGTGATTTCGGACTAGGGAAAGAGGAAAGAGAGGATAAGACCGATTTCGATCAGAGATACAACGATTTTGACGTAAGATCCAGAGAATGTGGAACAATAGTACAAGACATTACAACAATATAGAAAGTCATTTTCTTTAAATTGCCTTACCTTGTAAAGGTCAAAGGGATGCTCCAAACCCAAACTCAAAAAACCAAAAGCCGCCAGGGATTTACCAACTATACTTTACAGGTTTACCTTAAGCTTCACGTTTCGGCAAATCCGCTCATAAGCAACAAATTGACACAATTACAGTGCTATTTTATCCTGGTATACGACTGTTCCATATCAGTATAAAACAGCCTGAGATCTGACATTTTCGTTTCAAACGTACCCTTAAAAACCAAACTGTAATGATCAACCTCATTAAACTCAACCATTCTTTCTTATTCGTATTTGCGATGACGGCTTCCATGTTGCTTGCTAACATCTTCAAGATGGCCGCTCAGAGTTACCATATTCCAATTCAGCTCGCCAACAAGTTAATCCTGCTCGAAGGCACAGCAAACGGTAAAGAGGGTTTCTTTATCCTCGATAGCGGTGCCGCTCGATTTACACTGAATAGCAGTCATTTTCAAAAACAATCGCATTTTGAGGACATTTACCGCGCCGATGTCCAAATCGGCACATTGAAATGGGATTTTAAAGCCGCCCTGCTGATGGACCTTTCTTACCTGGAACGTTCGAAAGGGAAGAACATACTTGGCCTGATCAATAGCAAAATGCTTAATGGTCATCCGATCATTTTGGATGTTTCGAATCGGGAATTACAGATTCTTCCCCTTTCCGGACCAGAATGGAGAGATATTTCCTGGGTTGCTCCGGATGTGGTCCTTCCGTTTAAGAAGAAAGGTGGAATGCCTAGCTTGGAGGTCACCATTGGAAATCGTTCTTTTCGCTTCGGAATCGACACAGGTGCAGAATGCAACTTAGTGGCCACTGAACACCAGAATGAGCTGAGGCACTATATTTACGATCTTGGAGAAATGATCTATCGCCGATCGGATCGGAAGATCGTTAGAACAATTGGCGGCTCACTGGAAGGAATGTACTTAGGTCTTCATTCCTGCGAGCCAATGCGGAGTCTCTTCGGGAGTGTCAAAAGGATCAATGAAGAATTTCCCGGTGCCAGACTGGATGGCCTCTTAGGCTTCGAATTTCTTAGCCAATTCAAAATTGTTATTGACTTTAAAGCAAAAAAAATTGCCCTTTGGTCCAATCAGTCCGATCATCCGCAAATTGTTACGGCCGTCTCCCAAGACTCTGCAAAATTTTAGATGGCATAGGGAAAGTCAGGTGCCCGGAGTCAAATAACTCCGGGCAACCATCATAAATCCATTTAATACAGATTGCGTCAGTATATCACAATCTTACCTACATATCTGATTTGTTTTTCGCCCCTCAATGTCACTACATACAGTCCTTTTGCCAGGCCCGGTAACCGGACAACAGATTCCCTCAACCGACGGTGTGTCCAAACCCGTCTGGACAAATCCGTCACGGTCAATTGCCATTTCTCGGCTAAATTTAGCTGTAAACAAGTGAGGTCGATGACCGGTTCTCGAATTAAATTGGGGATGGGGCAGGGGAATTCCCGGACCGCATGTTTTGGTTTTACTAAGGTACGTACATCCAACTGGTGGTGTTGAAAGAACGCCCAGAATACGGGGGCTGCCACAAAGTCCCATTTGTTGTTTTCTCCATTTGGGTAGACGTGATCGACATCTTTCAAGACACTGAAATACCACTCGTTGTCAGCTCCTTTAAGTGATTCCCGAAAATGATAGGTAATGGCAGCACGAGTTGAATCGACCCTACGGTCTGAGGACAATTGCAGGGTGGCCAAACTTGAATCAATGGCATTCCGGGTCAAATTGTGTTCGGCAATTCCTTGTACATCAAAGGGAATGGGAGGTTCCATAACTTGTTGCAGCAAAGTGGGGTCGGCGGTTCCGATCATGGTGTAATTAGGCAAAAGATTTCCCGAAATGTCGTGGCTCATCAGGGGTAGCGTCCCACATCCAGCAGTTGCGGCGATCCGGTGGTTGAGCTTGGGAATAACTACGTGGTGTACGAAGTTACTGCCGTTAGAAAAGCCCGTGGCATAGACTCGGCGGTTATCAATAATGAAGGAGGCTTCAATCCTGTCCAAGATTTCTTCAATGAAATCCGCATCGTCCTTTAAGCTATCCGGTTCAGCGATGTTTTCCAACAATCCTGGCCAATTCCATTTTTCGACGTATCGCCCCTTACTATAAAGTAGGTATTTCCAGGATGAGGGAAACACGGTAATGAAGTTTTCGAGTTCGCAGAGCTCCGGCCATTTGGAACGTTCCCACATCATATCACCCTGATTACCCGTTCCGTGGAATACTAGGACGACCGGTATGGGATCCACGCCGTTATACAATTGCGGAACGTGGACGATGAAGTGTCGGTCTACTCCCTGATGGGGCAAATTGTAGTCGTTTCGACCGGGTTGCCAATCAAGCTTTTGACACATTGCTTCTGCTCCGATGGCCAGGAATAATAAAAGCGCGAGTAAGTATTTGTAAACATACATGGGTTTAGGATTAGAGATTGCCGAATTCTTTTTAAACTGCAATGGCTTTCGGAGCTTTGCCATTCCTGATACCTTTCAAAATATCACTAAATCCCGCACGGCGATTTGCTCTCGGGAAAGCGCTGTCCGGTACCGGTACCTGGAGAAATTCGCAAAGTGGCGCCCAACCGTCCCGAACATCAAATACCAGTAATTGCTCGGCAGGAACTTGTTCCTTAACGCGTCTGTTGTGCTCGAGAAACTTTTCAATAGCGTAGGATTTATCGCCAAACCTGCCTTCCCATACTACGTCCCAGTAGTGATCCATCAAACCAAAAACCGGCAGCATCTGCCGCAGTTGGCGATTGAACGGCAACTGAAGCAAGATTTTCATTTTTTGTGGCACACTGGGCGTACCCTGAAAGATGGTATTGAAAGCGCTTTCGTACCACGACTCCGCATCACGTTCAGTTAGAATAACCTTTGCATCGGGATTTTGCTCTAACAGTTGTTGGTAAAACAAGTAACTGGGAAAGTCTACCGTTGATTGGAAGCCTGCCAATAAATCATTCCAGTTCGTTTGGCCTTCCTTCAAAGCCTGTTGCCAAAGAGCAGTTCGACTAGGGTCTTCCAATAGTTCAAACATATGATAGCAGGGACCGAACCCCAATTGTTCAAGTGCTAATTTTAGGGAGACCGTGCCCGTGCGGCCAAAGCCTGCTCCGATGATTTTAAGTGTCATTTTGGATGGGTTGAATTGATTAAAATGAGGGAAAAGGTACCCGGCGGCACTAGAGGGTGCCGCGGGTACGTAGATAATGATCCTTACAAAAACTCTATTTTTACCATTGAACCGGGATCACCGCTTTGCCTTCCTCAATGGTGGCAATTCCTTTAGGGGAATAGACGGGTGATCCTTCGTATAAAAAGCCCCATTTAATTTCCTGGTAATTCATTTTTTCACCGTTCATCTTCTTGGGAAAGCCAGACAGTGTGATGTACTTCATCGGAGTCTGTTGCTGATCGCTACGGGGAGTACTTAACTCTTCACCGACACGGACGTAAAAGCATCGAGCCTTATCTTTCTTCGGCTTTACACACACTTTGACGTACTTAATGTACGGTACAGCTCCGTCGCTATCTTTGCCGGAGAGTTCAGACACATCGTTGCAGGTGGTACATGGATTGGTTTCTGCCTTCAAGAAATTGGCCATCAGGGCAAAAAGCAGGAAGGGTAATAATCTAGTTAAGGTTTTCATTTTGGTTGTTTTTCAGGTCAGGTATTGTGTTCATTTGATGATACAAAGATGCCACAAAGCAGGATGAAGGGCTTCTGGGATTTCACGGATTTTGAAAACTATGGGAATTCATAGAGATCGGATACTGGGGTGCTACAGCCACCCTGGTGGTTGCTTTGATGCCAACCTTGATCCTATGATGGCCACAACACATCACCGATCAGCGAAAACATGGTCCGACCAGCATGGAGCATCAATCCAGCAATTTGTACTCCAACGCCATTCGAACCAGCCCGGCAGTATTTCGGGCGTCAAGCTTCATAAGGAGATTTCGACGATGAGTCTCCACCGTACCAAAGCCAATAAAGAGCTTATTGGCTATTTCTGCCGTAGTATATTCGTCGACAATGAGTTGCAACACCTGTTTTTCGCGGCGGGTAAGACTGGGTACAAATGGTTTCTTCTCTTGTGTGGTCGGTTTGCCGGACAGACTACGCATGACGGTCTGCAATACATCTCCGCTGTAGTATTCATGTCCTTCATGGACTCGCCGAATGGCTTTTAAGACTTCTTCTTGTCCTTCATTCTTCAGGAGATAACCAGAGGCCCCTTTCTCCAACATAACTTTGATCATACTGGCTTCCTGATACATGGACATGGCCAGGACTTTGGTGTTTGGATAACTTTCCTTGATCCTTTTGCAGGTTTCAATACCATTCAGAACCGGCATTTCGATGTCCAAAAGGATGACATCTACTGGTTTTTCCTTGAGAATCTCCAGTACTTCAGCGCCATTTTTTGCCTCCCCGACGAAGTGAATATCGGGCTGTTCCCCCAGCATTAATTTGATGCCGTCTATGATGATTTGATGATCGTCAGCAATTAGTAGGTTGATCATATTTGTTGGGTTTAAGCTGCGTGAATATTTTGGCGAACTTCTTCCAGCGGGAATCTAAAGCTAATCGTCGTCCCTTCTTTCGGTACGGAGTCCCATTCAATCTCACCATTCAGGAATTGTACGCGGGAGACGATGTTTTGCAGCCCCATACCTCCATTTTCCAGCGCTTTTTGTAAGTCAAATCCTTTGCCATCATCCTCGACAAAGACATTGAGCTGGTTACCATTCCGAATGAGTTGAATCAGTACATGTTCGGCAAAAGCGTGTTTCAGTATATTATTGGTGATTTCCTGGATGGTCCGGAACAGTACGAGCGATTTAGAAGTACTCAATTCTTCCTCCAAGTTAATCATCTCAAGTTTGGCTTCAACACCATGGGCCTCCAGGTTTTCCACCAAATCTTCCAGAGCACCTCTCAAACCATAAATGGCCAATGCCTTGGGTACCATATTATGCGAAATTCGCCTTACCTCTACACTCGCGTCATCGATAAGTTTATTGGTCTTGCTATAGATTTCACCCGACTGTGGCTTGAGATCAAGCGGTTTCAGGGCATTGAAATGCGCCTTCACCGTTGTCAGTAATCCCCCTAAACTATCGTGTAAATCCTTGGCGATGCGAATGCGTTCCTTTTCTTGCCCTTCCAGCATGGCATTGTAGGCGGTCAGGTTTTTTTCTTGCTCCAACTGTTTAATCTTTTGTTCCTGTAGATCGGCCTCCTGTCGGGCAATCTTTTGGTTGAGGCGGATGCGGTTGCGAAAGCCAAAGAAAATGCTGAGTGCCAGCAGGGCAATCAATCCGGAGCTACTCATGAAGATGTTCCGCTCCATCGTTTTTTGTTTGATCTCCAATTCCTGCATTGCCAAGCGTTGCTCTTTCTGTTCCGTATTGAAGCTCACTTCCAGTTCGGCGATGTGTGCCTTCATAGTCTCTTGATTAAGGCTATCTTGCAGAGCTTGTTGTTTTTCGAGATAGCTCAAGGCTTGTTCCGGTCGGTTCAGGTGTTTCTCCGATTCATAGAGTTTCTGATAAGTTTCACTGATACGGTTTTTGTAACCGGACAGGCGATATTGCACCAATGCCAATTTGAAGTTTGATAGGGCTTTTTCATAATCCTCGTGTAAGAAGTAGGCGTTCCCAAGATCAAAGTAACTCCAACCTAGTCGAAAGGCATTGCCGTTTTCCTTGAAGTATTCAACCGCATTTTCAAACTTATTAATAAGATCTTTATCCATACGAGCAAATGTCGCGACCAACGACAAATGCCCTTTCTCTTTCATGTAAGATAAGTCTCTTCGTTTTTCTTTTTGGAAATCTTCCCAGGCCTGTTGCATATCGTAAAATCCATCAAAATTGCCAGAATTCTTGTAAACGTCCGCCAGCGCGTGAATGACGGACCCTTTGGCAATCCGGTCGTCAGAGTCTTTTACGATCTCATGCGCTGAAAGTAGGTTCTGCTCGGACCGGTCATAATCCTTTAACATGGCATAGGCGTGTGCCATACCAAAATACGCTTTCCACGGCTCAAACTGATCCCCCAATACTTCAAAACCTCGAAGAGCTTCCTGGTAAACCAAAATGGCGGAATCCAATTTTGAGAGCCGCCGGTATGCATGCCCCAGGTCCACATGAATCCGGGGAATTTGTTCTTCAATTTGATGTAATTCCGCCAATTGCTCAGCCGATCGAATGTATTGTAGAGCCTGTCGATATTCGTGTCGGCTGTGGTAGAACCATCCCATTTTTGAAAGCATTTTCGATTGTGCCGCATAGTCCTCTAATTTTTTTGCGAGGACTTCCGCCCTTCGCAAGTAGTCAATTTGTTCTTCATCACGTGCGCCCATAGCAGCACTTAATTCCACGAGCACTCGCAACTTAGTAGTATCGGCCAGTTCCGTTTCCAGGATCTGGCGCAGGCTGTCTACTTTTTGCGTTTTTGCAAATGATAGGGCAGGAAAGATCAAAAGAAGGATCCAGGCCCAACTAAAGTCAGATTTCATGTTTCAGGTGATGTTGGTATTTCTGGGATCTAAAATACAAACGGTTAGCGGAAGAAGGTCAATAGCGGGCCGATCTTTTTGTTTTTGTTAAAGATTGGTTCTATCGCACATAAAAAATAAAAAAGGCATACCTTGAATAGGCAATTCGATTCATTCATCAAAATATACATTTATGGCTCGTATTATTGGAGAAGAAGACATTTGCGGATAAAACGATTTATTCACCAAAAAATTTACCACTATGAAAATTGTTGGAGTAGAAGACGCCTGTCCATAAGTGGACAAAAGCACGGCTTACTTCGGTCCAGCACCGGCAGGATCGAAGTAAGCTCTTATAGAAATGCTGCTCGCCGAGTAAGGCTAGACAAAAATTGTCGGTTTTTTATTCCAAACGTTCGGCAACCAAGTCGACGTTGACAGCCTCCGACCTGGTTAGGTATAAACTCGAACCATCCGGTGAAAGACCAATGGATGGCAGGCCGGACAAAACATTAGTGGCCGGAAAAACATCTGAAGTTTGCCCGGAAGCAAAATTAAAAAAACAGATTCGGGGCTCTCCTTTCTTTTTCGTTAGAAAATATAACCCTTCCTCCGAAGGTTGCCAGTTGAACGGATCGGCCTCAAAGTGACCTGCCAAAACCTCCACCTGCTTCTCCGCTTCCAAATCCCATTTGCGAATGGAACCATCCAGGGTATGGTAATAGTAAATCACCTCGGAACCATTTGCTAATCTAGGAATCGGTCGAACGCCATCGCTCACCGCCAACTGATAGAGGTCTTTTCTTTCTAGATCGTAGCCGTATAGGTAAAAGTCATCTTTCGTTCGCACACTAAAAAAAAGTCGGCCCTCTTGGGACGGGCTCCAGGCCGGTGCCAGAACTTCCGCAGCGGGAAAATGGAGGGAATCCACTAGCACTCCCAATCGGTCAACAATCGTCAAACCTTCCCGGTAAGAATACGCGAGCCAATGACCTGCCCCCGACAATGCAACCCATTTTAAAACCTTGGCATTATTTTGATTATTGGTAATTTTCCGCAAAGTTAACGGGTTGGCTAATTCTGCCCACCACACATCCATGGCACCCGTACGAGTTGAAATAAATGCAGCGCTTTTTCCGTCGCCGGAAATCGCCATGCTCCGGTCCGATTTACTGGAAGGGAAAATTGCTTCCAATTCCATTGAAAATGGTCGTTCTCCCAAGAGGTCCAATCGATGAATGCTGGTATTGCCTTCCCATATCTCGTATACAATTTGGTCACTTTCGGGCGCAGCATAAATGGCTCCCGGCATTGTCAATACATTGCTTTTTATAACCTGGGTTGCTCCGGTAAGATCGACCGCAATCAACCGATTGGAGTAATTTCTCCTTAGCCAGATCAGGAATCGATTTTTCGTTGCCTGCCAGGTCAACCCGGCAACGTAATCTTTAAACCGGTAGAGGGTTTTCAGTTTACCTGATGCTAGGTCAGATACCATTAATTGTTTGAATGCCCCTTCTTTTGGATCCAGTTCAGTTCGGATAAAAGCAAGTTGGTAATCCCGATTCAAATAAATGGGATATTGATCGTTGAAGTCGGCGGTCTGGCGCTCCCGAACCGCCTCCCATTGTCCGGTCTTCCGTAAATATTGGTACAGACTGTAAGTGGAATTACTATCTGAGCGAGCGGATACATAGAAGGCACTACCGTCATTTGTCAAATCATAACGACGATCCACCACTTGAAAGGGTACAGAAACAAGCATCGTCTCGTCCTGGCTGATCAAACTCTTCTTTATGATTTTTGATCCGCCCTCTGGCAAAACCCGGAGGAAAACGACAGCAGATTCACCGGGCAACCAACGAGGTTGAAGATCATGTCCGGAACCGAAAGTAAGTTGTCGCGGCACACTGCCCCCGGTTTCACGCACGAAAATTTTGGGTACCTCTCCAGCCCCTTTTTGCCAGCTAAACAATAGGTTTTCACCATCCGGTGAAAGCGCCGGTTGCATTTCTCGACCCTGGTAAGCCGTTAGATAACTAATCTTGGTTGGAGCTTCGACCTTTTGCTCCCCACCAATGGTAAAGACATAAAATCCCCAAATTACCAATGGTAGAAAAAGAACGATCAACGGCCACCAAGGTCGTTTAACAGCGGGTGATTTGGGTTTAGGTGGTGCCTCCTGGATGCGAAGTCGATAACCAACCTTAGGGATGGTTTCAATCTCCACAATTCCAGCAAAATGATGGCTTAGAAATTGACGAAGTTCAGAAACAGAGCGAGCTACCGACCCAATACTCACTACCCGGTCTGGCCAAACATTTGCCAGGATGTCTTCTTTGGTAACGACCTGGTTGCGGTGGGCCAGCAAATAGAGCAACAACTGCATGATCCCCGAACGCAATGCATAGGACCGGTTGCCATTGCGGATCTCATTGAACGCCGGAAAGAGTTCGAGCGCTCCGACTCGAATTGGTCCCGAATTCCTTTTCTCCTTTACCATAGGGAACTTCATTGACTTCTGGCAAAGTTACGATTTCCCTAACCCTTCCTACTTATCTTTCACTTCTTAACAGCTGCCAGCGCATTAAAATGGATTTTCACTTCATTGCCGATAAACAACTTGCCATTGTCCAGCGTCCGGTTAAAAGAAATACCGAAATCCTGCCGATCAATAGTCAGTCCACCTCGAATCGCAATGGTGGTTTGTTTGGTTGGATCGGTATAGGGACCTAGAATCTCGACGGGAAATGTCACTTCTTTCGTAACCCCATGGATGGTCAAATCGGCCACCACTGTTGTTTGTTCACCATCTACTTCCATTTGTCTGGTTTTAAAGGTTATTTCCGGGAATTTTTCTGCATCCAACCAGGTCGCTCCTCTTAGGTGGCCGTCGCGTACCTCGTGTCCCGAATACAAGCTGTTGACCTGGATGGTCATCTCGGCAGAAGTCGCCTCGGGCTGATCGGGGTCATAGCTGACAGTGCCCGCCAAGTCCGTAAAGCGCCCACTTACCATCACCATCCCAAAACGCTCCACTGAAAACGAAACGAAGGTATGGCCTGGATCGAGTTGATAGATTTCTACGGGTGGGTTGATCGCAAATACGGAACAGCACCCCATCAACTTTAACAAAACAAAAAGACCTTTTTTCATAATTAGCAATTGATGTCGTCAAAAGAAATTTCTTAGCCCCCGAAAGGACCGACTCTTTTGAAAAAATTGCCATGATCTCTTTAGAAATTTTTATGAAATTTTTTGGAAGTCGACAACAACTCCAATCACCATCTTACGTCATACCGATCGCCATACCGTTCAATCATATCATCCAGGTAAATGGTTCTCGTCGTTCCGGTTACCGTCCGATATTCGGCATACCTCGGCAACGAATCGGTGGTAATGATTTCGTACAATTGTTGCGGAATTTCGTGCCGGAGTTTCAGTCCGGCGGTATACAAAACCCAGGGATGAAAGGTAACCTTGTAATATCCGGTCTGCGGATCAATTATTTCGACCGTCTCAAAAGTTGTATCATTAATCCTCCGCCATGGCCGAGCGTACATCACAGACACATTGGTGGATTCGATGCCCGCTTTGAAATGGCCACTGGAACCCCGCTGTAACTCCGGCAGCCGGATACCCCATTGATGACCAAACAACTCGTGAAGCAGCAGTAACATCTTACTATCCCGAAAATCGTATTCAACGGGAAAAGTTCGAGGGTCTCCTGTAAAACCAAAGCCCCTTAGCCGGCCTTGGCTTCCCACTACATCACTGTGATCGACCGGTCCATTGAATCCAAAGCCATTTACGTAGCTTCGGATGGTGATGTGTCTAGCCCCCCACTGTTTATCGGGATATATTTCATAAACCGCCAGAAAGTCGTAATCGTCTTCGTAGTGAGCATACAATTCATCCCGCAAAACATCGAAGACAAAGTTATTGACTTCTCGAGAGCCATCTTCTACAATGTCCGGAATGGCTCCGGACGGATAGAAAACAAAGGTTTGGCCCAATGCCTGCAATCGGCCATGACCTTCTGTCGATCTTTCAAACTGGGAAGTTAATGCAAATTTGATGTCCGTCAGCTTCCTAAGCGCACTACGCACTTCGGGATGATTGGCATCGTAGCCTTCGGGAGCAAACAACACAAAGCCAACGCGGAATCGCTTCCTGATTTCCGGTTCAACTTCAATGATGTCATAAGCTAGTCCGCAGGCATCCGATGCCTGATGCAGTCCGTTTTCCCGGCCGTATAACAAATCGCGAGCATTGGCACCAAAACTATAGGTGCCAGGTCGATCAATCGTCATCGAAAAAGTCTTTTCCATACATAAGCGCCCTTGTGCCTGGACCGTGAAGGCCCGATCGAGTTCGGGGATACCAGTAGCATTGCCAAACATCCAGATCTGATCCAGGCCATTCAGAGAGGCTCCGCTTATGGTCACCTCGAAGGGCTGCCCCTGAACGACGCGCTGCGGCCCAATTTCGATGCCTGCAGTAGGTTGCCCGAAAGCCGGAGTATACGAACCATTGCTCCATTGATAATACTCCATCAAAACACCAACTCCTGGCCGGAGGGATATGGCTCCGTTTACCCAAATTTTCCATCCTCTCCTGATTTCCTGATCATCGAGTTCGTATAACCAGGAATACCCCTGAGACGAAGTGTGCAATTGAGGGACACCATTGATGCCTGCCAACGCCCGACGGTTGTTATAAGTTTCTTCTAATCCTAAATTGACCAGCTTACGGGCATGGACATCATCATCCGGGTGTTGACCATTGGGCAACAAAAGGGCAGCCCGTACATTGTCATCTCTAATGGAAAGTTTTACCAATCCTGAATTCCGAAACCTAATGGGAATACCCACCCAACCCAATGTTTGAGAACGAGCCCGCAGAAACTGTTGCTTCACCTTTAAATGGTTTTCGGAAATAGGCCGCCAGCTTTCGGAAAGTACAGAAATACCTGTCCCGAATTGGACCCTGCCTTCCGGTAACTGCACCTCCATCTCAACGCGATTTACCGGAGGAACCTCGAAGTGGGCCGTCAACCCACCGTCATTCGTATTCAATGTAAAATCAGTACTGTTCTGCTCAAAAACAATTTGGTTGAACCCGCCGGCTCTACGACCAATACCAATGAAACATTGCCGGCTTCCATCAGTATAGTCCAGTTCTCTTACCGCTGTAAAGTCACGTCTTTCTTCTCCTGCAAAGTAGAACCGTGCCAATCCGGAAAACCTTCCATTTTGATCTTCCCCCTCTACTTGATACACTTCGACTACAGAGCGATTAGGGTTTTCCGTTTCTGGGTCCAGTAGACCGTAGCCGATTGGCAGAATTAACAGCAAACCAGATAAAATGGCCTGCACGCTAATGAAGTTTCGATTCATTGATATTTATATTTAATTCATATTTATACAAATTATACAAATATCAGATCCAGTATTTGTTTGGAATTAAGAATTCGTGACGCGGTGAACGACAAACATTAATGACAAGTCTAATACTTTAAAAGGCAACCAATTGGTTGCTTTTTACAATATCATTTTCCTGCCCTTGACCTGCCCGATAACCTCTGGGTCGGTAAAGCAGTGAGGTAAGTCGCCCGATTTCGTTTGGCCCAATAGTGTTTTGCTTTGGCACCGGTCACGGTAGGTCTTCGTCGGAAAACGATGGCCACTTTTGTACCTGCCACTTGGTCGCGTTGCCAAGCTTT
>JANQRV010000370.1 GCA_028284395.1 Saprospiraceae bacterium | reverse complement strand
AATTCTCAACCTGACCGATGACTCCGAAAAACCGTTGGGCGAATGGAATGCCATGACCATCGAATGTTTGAACGATGAGATTAAGGTTTGGGTAAACGGTGACCTGGTCAATCATGGTTACGATGCGACCGTTAGCAGTGGTCAAATTGCGCTGCAAGCCGAAGGAGCGGAAGTGGAGTTTCGGAAAGTAGAACTCTCTCCGATCAAAAAGCTAACCGAATAGCGACTTTTGACTACCTTTTGTTCAAGCGCCATTGATGGGCCGCCAAAGCAATGAAGAGCAGAGAAAAGAGGCCGAAACCCAACATGCCGTTGACAAAGACAACTATGCTGGCTACGACAAAAGTGATCATCATGATAAGGGCACCATACGAACGATAATTGGTGAGGGTGAGTAAAAGTCCCCCTACTACCTGAATGACGCCAAATACAATGGTGAGTGCATCGGGAAAGCCGGCGCCGCGAAACAATTCCATTTCCTCGGGCATTTGAATCAGTTTGGTAATGCCGGTGGCCAAACTCAATAGGATGAGCAATACAAGTAGGATCCCATTCAACGTTTTCATGTCGATGTGATTTTTAGATACTAATTGATTCGAATTATCTTGCTCAAGAAAGGACTTTCTCGCGTCCGGGAATTATCGAAAATTGCTATTGTGTCGTATACAATCGATTGTTTCGCGTTTCTTCATTAGGTCCCAACATTCTCGTCTTCTATTTGTCTTACTTACCAAAGACAATATCAATGAAAAAGAACCTCTTGTCACAACGAAAAGCACATTGGGTGTCTGGGTGCAGGACCACCATGTGGTTGCTGCTTTTTTTTGTCGCTAACAATACATCATTTGGCCAAAACCACCGAGGCTTCCTAGTTACCACGGATGGCGATACACTCGTAGGGCGGATCCGCTCCGTTGGCAAACTTTCGAACCCAATGGATAAAAAACACTTCATATTGCAGGTAAAAGGGCAAGAGGAGCAGAAGATCCCGGCGGGAGGAGTGCGCGAATACGCCATCGTCGTGGAGGAACAAAATGGTCGTACGCCTTTTGTCCACTATTATCCACAATTGTTCCATCAGCAGCGTGAGTTTTGGTCGCCGCACATCAATGGTGCGGTGCGGCTGTATGCCATTTATAAAAATTCGTTGATGAGCGGAACAATCCCACCGGAGTTGCGCCGAAAAAACAATCAGAAGATTTACTACCTATCCATTCCCGGAGAGGAAAGGATCATTCAATGGAAAAAGCGCAATTACATTGAGATGAGTAAATTGCTGTTCAAGGACTGTCCCAAACTGACCGATCGCCTCGGAGAAAAGAATTTCCGATTTGAGGATGTGGAGAGCATCGTTGCTTTTTACAATCGGTTGTGTAGTTGATCGACAGGAATGTATTGGCCTCGTACTTCTGCCGGACCAATACATCTGTTGTGGTTGATCAACGCATCCAGGCTTTACCCTGCAGGTGTTTGACGAAGTAACTCATTTCTTCCTCCCGGCCGATGGTAACCCTGGCCCAATTGGGTTTGGAGGGCCATCCGCCCGCCAGGATGATGTCCTTTTGGCGCATGTGTGCTTTAAAGGCGCTGAATTTTCCGACGTCGAAATACACGAAGTTGGCCTCGCTTTTTAGGTAAGGGATGTCGAGCTCCTTCAATGCCCGGTAGAGGCGCCCTTTGCCCGCCCGGTTGAATTTGCTGGAAGTCTGAAGGAATTGTTCATCTTCCAGGGCTCCCATCGCTGCCGCTACACTCAGAGTATTGGGCATATTGCCCGGAAAACCCATGGTAAATTTGGTTTCCAATGCTGAAATTAGAGACTCCGGACCCAGCAAAAAACCGACCCGTAGACCCGCCATGCCGTAGATCTTGGAAAAGGTACGCGTGATCAAGACTTGTTTCCCTTCGGCAATAAGCGGGGCCATCGTATGTTTTTTCCAGCTTTCCAGGTAGTGAATGTAGGCCTCATCAACCAGGACCGGAACCTTTTGGGAGATGCTTTCGCAAAATCTTCGGAGTTGGGGCGTATCGATTTTTCGGCCGGTTGGATTGTTGGGATTGCAAAGCGTCAGTAGGTTGGTCTGTGCACTGATTTTTGCTTCCATGGAGGCCAAGTCCAGCTGGAAATCGTCATTTACTTCGATAGCATGAACGGTTCCACCAATTTTCCGGGATATCGCCCCTACGACATCGAAGGAGGGACTGGGCACGACTATGTTGTGGCCTGGTTGGGTGTAGTGTACTGCCAACCAGGTGAGTAGTTCGAACGAGCCATGGCCAAGTAGTACATTGCCCGGCTGTAATCCTTCCTGCTCAGCGATCAACTTTTTCAACGCCAGATAGTCGTACTTGTGAAAGGTCGCATATCGATTGCTGCGGTCGGTCACTTCCGCAATTCGTCTTTTGGCTATTTCGGAGGGCCCGTTGGGATTTTCGTTGTACAATAATCTGCGGATCGATCCCGAAGTCGAAGTGTGAATAATTGGGGCATTCGTCGGTTCACTAAAACCGGTTAGGGTCAGTCCCAAAGAAGAAAAACCCATGGCTTGTAGCCATTGGCGTCTGTTCCAATCTTTCATAATGTTTTTGAGCCCAACTTAGAACTTGCTAACGGGAGAATCTTCCAGATTCATGAATTTGGAAACGATTTGCGAAATTCCGTTGGGGTCATGTTTTTTAGTTTTTTAAAAACTGCGTTGAAGGAGGACAGGGAATTGAAGCCACTCTCCAGAGCAACGACAATAATTTTTTCCTTCCGATAATGAAGGTCGACCAACAATTTGCAGGCGTGTTCTATCCGGTAAGAATTAATGAGATGGGTAAAATTGTGAGCGGTATTTTCATTGATAGCCTGAGAAAGGGTTTTGGAAGTGGTACCTACTTTTCGGGCCAATTGGTCCAGAGAAAGCCCGGGGTCTAGAAAGAGACGTTCTTCTTGCAATAGAAGACGTGTGCGCTGGATGATACTCCGGCTTCGGTTTCGATCCAGGTTAGAAGACTGGTATTTTTGGACAAGCGCCATAGCATAGGGCGAACGTTGATCGAGGCTTAAGTAACCAATTAGGCCGACCAACAGCGTGAAGGAAAAAGCTCCTGCCAGGTAAATGGGAATGGCACCTAAGAAAATCATCCAATAAACCAGCCACATAGCAGCCAATCCAAGGGATAGATAGGCATACCATTTGGCGCTGGGAGTGCCACTATCAAAACGGTTTTGCAGTAACCAAAAAGCCAGGCTGACGTAACCAAAGGATTGCAATAGAATAAGACTGTAACTGATCTTCCAAAATAGGCTGACACCGTCATTGGGGATCCATCCGGCAAAAATTACATAACCGGCTGCCGGTAAGAAATGTAGGAATTCGATGGGCTTCCAGCGGTAGTGCTTCTGATAGAGACTGGTTCCGTATAAGAACAGCAGTGGGCCAACGGCAAGATTGCAGGCCAAACCGAGGTTTTTGATCCATACCGGGAGTTCCACGAAATTGTAAAATACGGACTTCCCAATGCGCAAGGCCAAGAAAAACAGGAGTAAGGCCAACAACTGATTGGAATAAGGAGGCTGGCATGGTTTGCGGAACAGAACCAGGCTGAAAAACAGGCCCAGTACAATGCCGGCCGTACTGCCAACTATCAAGAATAGATCGAATGCGGTCATTCCCAAAATTACATACTTTTTCTCAGCGAACCATTTCGGGGTTGTACCAATGTAAATGCAAAGAAGTAACACCTGATTACCCTGAAATGGCAGACTTCTTTAATGGTAAGGTTTTTGTTGTAAGTCATTGGTAATGTAATTATTAATTAGAAAATGTTATGAAAAAAACGCTAACTTATGTACGGGGCATGTTGCTCGGATTTGCATTTTATGCCATTACTTTGGGAATGGACACGCACCTGTCTGCACAATCGTTGACCGACCAAATGAAAGTTGTGGAATCCAATTGGATTGACCTGGTTACCACAATCCATGATGCACCAGATACCTATTTGCCGGAAGTCGGGGTACGGGGCCGCTATCACGCTGTCAAAGGTCTGATCGGCAAAAAAGTGGTGGAGGGAATCGTAGGAGAAAAAGTATTCCTGAGTGGCCCTCATGAAGATGAAATGAATTTTAACAATGCTGGCGAATTTGGCCGTTACAATCCCCAATTTTTGACCACCTTGCGGGCCATGTTAACCGAAGTCTACGCCAATAGATTTCTGGTAGAGCTTTTTCAGCCGCTTTACGATCGCGAGTTGCGGCGTTACCTCCGAACCTATTACACTACTTTTGAAAAGGGGACGAGTAGTGCATCGCTTTGCAAAGAGTATTTAACGGTTATTGGCAACCCCGGCGGTGGCCAGTCCGGCAGTAGCTTTTTGGAAGCTCGTTTATGGGATTATTCCGCTACCCTCAGTGATAAACACAATTACGATGTATTCGAGGGCGTGGCTTGTACCAGTTTCTGGGTGAGGCGTTCGATCGATGGTACTGCCAATTTGTTTCGTGGGATTTTAGTGGAAACGTTGAAAACCTTCGATCCGGAATTCTTGCAAAATTGATCCTCTAGACCACTTTTTCAATCTTGATGGAGCGACCGTTGAATTCAATGGTCGTTCCCGCCTGTTGTCGTTGGAGTTTACTGCCAATCGGCGAGTCGACCGAGATGCAGTAAAATTGTTCGTTTGCTAATTTTACTTTGCCCAATCCAATGGATATGAAATACTTGCCCTTGTCGGTAAAGACAACACTGCCTGGCTGTACGGTGGTGGTTTCCTGGGTGGGGTCGATCCTCGTCAATTGATTGCGACTACCCCGGTTGCGCAGTAGTTGTGTTTTGATCTGGTCCTCTTCGATTTGCATCATGGCCCGCCCGGTTTCGTATTTATCGCCGACACTGCTTTTGGTTTCGTTATTACGTGCCTCCTCAATTGATCGGAGATTTTGCTCCAATGATTTGATCTGGTCATCGATTCTGGATTTACAGATTTCAAACAATGCGGCTTTCAATTGTAGATCTTCATCTGTCATAATAATTTATCTTTAGGCAAGGATTCAACGCACCCGAGTTACTGAGCGATCAATTGACTCGGTGCCTAAGTTACTCCTTCGTGTCCTAAAATCAAATAAACCGCTCGCTATGAGGCCAATTCTTACCTTGCTACTGCTGTTTGCCATTTCCAATGTTTTTGGTCAGGAGGCCATGCGCCGCTGGCGAAAAATGAACCAGATCCGCAATGACAAATTCGATCTGGTCCTACCCGAAGTCATGCGTGAAAACAACATCGACATGTGGATCATCATGAACCGGGAAGGCAGCTTCGACCCACTGTATGCGGACATGGGAAAAGGGTATGTAGGGTCTACCGGTTATTACATCTTTACCGATCGGGGCGGTGATCGGATTGAGCGAGCGGCTTTGGGCATCAGCGGTTACCTGTTGAAAGAAGGCGGTGCCTACGACTATTTTGGCTCCGAATTGGAACTCAAAGATTACGTGGCGGAAAGGGACCCTCAGCGGATTGGTCTGAATTACTCCAAGGCCATCGGTGGGGCGGACGGCTTGTCCTATTCCGGCTACCTGGAACTAACCGAGATTCTCGGTGCAAAGTATGCGGAGCGATTCGTATCTGCCGAAAAACTCGTTTCCGATTTCCGATCCCGCCGAGTTGCCAGTGAAATTGCCGTTTACGGTGAAGCGGGTGAATTATCTTACCAAATTGCCGAAAGAGCACTGTCTAATGAAGTGATCACACCCGGGGTGACCACTTTGGAGGATGTGGCCTGGTGGATGAAAGAGCAGTTGTTCAAACACAACCTGGAGTCATCATTCGGAATGCCGTCCGTTTACATTACCGGTCTACGGGGCATCCTTGCGACTTCCACTGACCGCATCATCCAACGCGGAGATGTTTTGATGCTCGATTGGGGAGTGGGCTTGATGAATATGTACACGGATATGAAACGAATGGCCTACGTACTCCGGGAAGGAGAGACCGCAGTGCCTCCCGGTATCCAAAATGCCTTTGATCAAGGTGTCAAGGTAAGGGACATCATCAAAAAGACGATCAAGCCGGGACTGACTGCCAAACAAGCTGAAACCGCGATATATGCGGCCCTTACGGAGGCGGGCTTCAATAAGATGAAGGGCTTTAATCAGTTTACGGAAGGAGAAAAAACGGACGTCATCATCGGTTGCCATTCCGTTGGGAATTGGGGGCATGGTATTGGACCCTCCATCGCATTTTTTAATCCGGTACGCCTCGGTTACGAGATAAAACCTTCCAATCTCTTGTCGATTGAATTGTTTGCTTACACGAAAGTACCGGAATGGGGAGGTAAAAAACTGCGGGTGCCTCTTGAAGACGACGCCATTGTGACGAGCCGTGGAATCGAGTGGTTGTACCCGATTAATCCGCGGGTATTGGTTATAAAATAATGCGGGCATGCTAGGTAAAAATACCTGCATCCTTTTGGATGCAGGTCGACAAGCGTAGTTTTGTCATAATGGGAAATACTTGTCTGAGTTTTAGGCACTTTGCCGGGTTGTTTTTCCAAATTAAATCGAATGTTGCGCATCTCTCGGTCGCCGGATTCCCGACGAGCACATCCCGAATAGACCAGGTCTTTACATGTAAACATTTATAGCTTCTGTTCCACCGGGGAAAGCTGCCGCAGTAATGTCTGGAGGTGTGGGTATGTCTTTGGTTTGAAGTTTTTGTGATTAAAGTTCGGTGTTGGTACAAACATCGGATGGTTTGGTGAGATGTACTTGGAGTTATGATGCATTCGGTTGTAGATATCTTGCTTCAATGCAGAATTACTTGGAATAATATTGCAGAGAAGTAATGGCTTTGTGATTTAAGTATTTGATAATCAGTTTTTTATTATTTGTATTGCAACGCATTGGATGTTAGTAGATAAAAAAAGACCTGAATTCGGCCAAAAGCTAAATTCAGGTGCTTTACTTGATTGGTTTTTTGCTTCGGGGTTATGCAGGCTGCTGAGTTTTAAGATCCACTACTCCGATGGGTTTTCTGGGGATATTTCGAGTGCTTCTTATAGCCCTCGTGCTTCTTGTAGTGGTAGTCTTTGTGCTTGCCATAGCCGTGCTGTTTTTTATATTTGTCGTACTGCGTCTTCTGGCCATCGTACTTTCTATAGTCATATTTGTTCTTCCGGTCATAATCCTTTCCGTGACCATATTCTTTCTTATGACCGTGGTATTTCTTGTCGTAACTGTAATGTTTTTTCTGTTGGTAATCTTTCTTGTGGTCGTAGTTCTTCTTATAGTGATAGTCCTTTTTGTGGTGGTTGTACTTCTTGTGATGATTGTACTTGTAGTATTTGGACTTGGTACTACTGTGGGAACTACTTTGTGCGTGGATTAAATGGATCGAAGAAATAGAAAAAAGGAAAAGCAGGGAGAGAATAGGGTAATTGTTAGCTCTCATTTTTTGGTTTTTTAGTTAATGTTGAGTCAAAATTAGAAGGGTTTCGATGATTGTACTTGGAGCTATTTTGCGATCGCTTGGACGTATTGATCTTTTGGTCTGTTTATGTTGGATCTATTTTGCATTTGCCTCCTTGTTTTTTAATTCAACTTTCTCTTTTTTAATGTTTTGTGCATTGCGTCTATTCGTCTACAAGTGCAGCTGGTAATTTCGAAGGTGGGTACCTCACATTATTTCTTACAACGCATCTGATATCTTGGTCTTCAATTTTTTTTGATAAAAACTGATAACCATTCCGAGGTTCTGTCATCAATGATCGAAAACAGTCCCTACTCAGGACTAACTGAATGATGAAAACCTCAAATCATGAAACTACAATTTAACAACATCCGCATTCAACTCAACCTTGGCCGTTGTGCCCTTCAGATCGCTCAATTAGAGATTAATTTCAAACCGTTCATCGATGACTTTATCGGAAGGAGTGATGAAGAGGAAGCCCCAAATTCTGACCAGGAATCGATCAGAAGTGAAAACGAGGAACAATTTTCAGCCGAAGATTTGGAAAAGGAACCCACCAAGGGGAAGTAGGAAGGTGCCACAATGAATTAGGTCTTCACCACGGCTTTACCTCTCAGTACTCCTGCACCGATGGATGCCAGTGCGTCTGCTGTTTCTTCCAGGCGAAACGACCGATCGATGACCGGAGCGAACTCTCCAGCCCCATTGATCAATACCTTTTGTCCCCTCTCTCGCAGATGCCGAACACTCTGCAGGGCTAATACCCCAGCATGTGGAAGGGCGGCAGCGGCTTCAAAGGTCATATGCCAACGGCCTCAATGCGTCCGGCAACGTCGATGCCTAGAATCTGATGTTTTGGCTTAATCCATCCTCCTACCAATCGGGCGATCAAAGGATAGCCCCGCAACATGTCCCAATCCCAGGAATTGACCGAAGCACAATGAATTTTGATCCGGACCTTATTCGATTTTGGTTCGGGAGTCGGCACTTCAGTGAAGAAAAGGTCCTTAAGGCTGCCATATTTTTGCTGGATGATAGCTTTCATCGTATCACTCTTTAGAAATAGACGCGGTACATCAAATTAGGGAAGAATCCAAATTGCGTCAGGTAGCCGATCGATCCAGGCTCATCTTCATCATAGAATTCCGAAATTCTTCCCTTTTGATTCGATATGTTATCGAGGTTCAGAAATAGTTCGTGCGTGGTTTTGGGCTTGTTCCATTTGTAGCTGGCGGAAAGGGTGATCTGGTAAAGGTCTTCGATTTTTTCATCATAAGCTTTGGCGTAATCCCAGTAGCGGTTGTTGGCAACATCTACCGCCAATTTCCCTTGGGGGTCGCGCAGTAGAGGAAGTATTCTACGGCCACCACCAAAGAATACCCTGACGTTCAGGCCCAACGTTTGATTGCGTTTTTTGCCCCGATTGACGAATTCTTTGCCGAATAAGAAATTGACCAGGTAATTGCCGTTGTAAAGAGTGTTGCGCTCGATGCCCTCAAGAGAAGTATACTTGGATTCATAAACGGAGGCATTGACCAGGTAATAAAAATTATTGGAGAAAAACCGTTCGAGGGTCACTTCGATGCCATAATTGCGGCCCGTACCTTGATTGACCAGATCTACGTAACGAAAATCCAGTCCTTCGTTAATGGTGGCATAATAGCTGGTGTCGAGATTTTCTACGGGCAGGTTATATAGGTCCTGATAATAGGCTTCGATGGTAGCTCGCATGTTTTTGCCGAATCGGTGCTTGTAGCCCAACACAAAATGGTGCGCTTTGAGGAGGTCCAGGTCCCGGTTTGGTTCAGTAACGCTGCCATCGGGCTGTTGCACTTTGGCCAAATAATTGTGCGTGCTTTCCATGGTGCTGTGTAAGCCATAACCTCCGTAGATGGTATTCTTGGGGTCGAGGTCCCACGATATGGCGACTCTTGGTTCGATGGTTGACTTGTTGTTGAATAGGACGTTCATGTTGTGGAGCCCCGATACGACGGACAGGTCCTGACTGATCCGATACTTCCAACTCACAAAGTTGCGAACGGTACTGATGTTGCCAGCAAAATCAACCAGCGTAAAACGGGTTTTTCCATCCGTGCCAAGATTGCTTTGTTGGTCTTTGTAGTTGAAAAGTGCGTATTTGGTACCCAACTGCAATTTACTTCTGGCACTCAACTTGGTGTTGAAAGTCAAGGCCCCGCGAAAGGTTGATTTTTCTAATTTACTGTCGTAATTGAGCCGGCGATCGATTACGGAATCTCTCAGCGTGCCTTCGTCTGGGTCACCCAATCGCAAGAATTGATTTTCGAAAATGTCGTCGTCGATGCCTTCATTGGAATAAGCTAAGGTTGTTTTGAGGTAGCTGTTGCGACCGATATTGATGGTGTGATTCAGACCAGTGTTCAACAAGTGAGCCTCTTTGTCGAAATCTTCAAATATATCCGGACGCATGCTGTTGTTGCCGGGTGTAGACCAAACATCAGGGCCTACATCTTCAAATGTAAAATCACTCAGCCCCGCTAAAGCAAACAGGGAGAACGTTCCAAATTTATTGGTGGGCAGTACAACCTTCATGGCAGCATCCTGGAACCTTATTTGTCCGTCGACTACATCTGCCAGTCCCAATTCCTGGATGATTGCTGCCGTTGAATAACGGTAATTGACGATGAATGAACCACCGTATCCGTTTTTGAAGGGGCCTTCCAGGGTGATGTCCGTACCCAATAATCCGAAGCCGAAAACGCCTTCCAGCTTTTCATTGTTGCCGGTGCGCAATTTAAGATCGTAAACGCCCGACAATACATCACCGAATTCAGCAGTGAAAGCACCCGTATAGAAATCTGAAGTCGCCAACATATTGTTGTTAAGCGTACTTACGGAGCCTCCGACCGCACTCTGATCACCGAAATGATTGGGATTGGTGATTTGTATGCCTTCCAAACGCCACTGAACATACTTGGGAGAATTGCCCCGGACGATGATGTCATTACTACCATCTTGGGTAGCGGTTACTCCGGCAAAGTTGGATACGATGCGAGAAGGGTCATTGAATCCACCGGCGTACCGGTTGGTTTCTTCGGCCGAGATGGAACGAGCACTAAGTATGGCCAGTTCGTTCAGAGCTTCCCCTTTGTTTTGATGAGCGGTGACTACTACTGTTTCCATATTGATGATGGACTCCTGCATTTGCAAATCCAGTACCACTTCCTTTCCGGAATTGACGACAATATTTGAAATGGTTTGCTTTTCGTAGCCGATGTACGACAATACCAGGTTGATTCGACCGACTGGAATGTTTTCGAGCCGAAACTGTCCTTCGGCATCGGTAACCGTCCCGATTAGCGGATCGGTACCGGGAATCAGGACTTCGGCGCCTACTAATGGCAATTGACTGTCCGTGTCTAATATTTTACCCCGGACGGTTTGGGTAAGTGTTTGGCCGAACAAGGCCGAGCAATAGAACAGTGCTGTAAAAAGGATGATGACTGTTTTCTTCATTTCGATTTATTTTGAGCATGTAATGGGGCAAAGTTGCGGGGAGTGATGGCGTGACTCAATTGTAATTGGTGTAGGTGGGGATGTGGTCTGCGAAATGGGAGGAATGGTCGGTGAGTGGTTCGAGGGTTTGAATGGTTCGAGGTTAGGAGGTTTTGGGAGATTGGATGAGCTGGAAGAAGCGGGAACGGTAGGTATCGGAAATGGGGATGATCTGTTTGTCGATGCGGATGCGGCTGCGTTCGATGGAGTCGATTTTTGCAAGGGCTACCATGTAGGACTTGTGGACCCGGCATACGAGGTGGACCGGCAGCAATTGTTCCAGGTCACCAAAGTTTTGCAGGGTCATGATCCGTTTAGCAGTAGTATGGATGCGGCGATAATCGCGCATGCCTTCGATAAAGAGGATGTCTTTGATCATGATCTTTTCCAGGCGATTTTCGGTCTTGATGAAAATGAATGCCGAAGTAGGGGAGAGGCTGTTGGAGGGCTGCAAATTCTCCTGGGCCTTGTTGACGGCTTGGAGAAAGCGATTGAAATTGAATGGCTTGAGGAGGTAATCGGTAACATTGAGCTCATAACCTTTGAGTGCATAACCGGGATACGCAGTGGTGAAAATGACTTGACTTTCGATATTTGTGTTTTCCAGTAATTCAATACCGGATAGTTCATCCATGTTGATATCGAGGAAAAGTATATCTACGGGGTGTTCATTGAGGTGAGCCAGGCCACTGAGCGCATTGTCGTAGGTGCCGTTCAGCTGCAGGAAAGGGACTTTTTCAACAAAGGCTTTCGTTCTTTCTAAAGCCAGTGGTTCATCTTCAATAATGATGCAGGAATATTTATTCATCTTCGATGATTAGGTCAACGCAATAGTGGTTATTGTTGTTTTGTATGTTCAGTTGGTATCTTTCGGCATACATTAGATTCAGTCTTTTTTCGATCAGGGCATTGCCAAGTCCATTGGCTTCGGTCCTGGCCAACCGATCCGCATCGTATCGGTTTTGGCACCTGAAACGGATGTGATTGCGGGCGATCTGGATTTGTACTTGGATGGCATCCTTGATCTTCTTGTTGGTTGTGTGTTTAAAGGCGTTTTCGACAAAGGGGATCAATACCATTGGCACGATGTTCCTGCCGGTTGGGTCGCCACAAACTTTGAAGTCGACGTAATGCTGATTGGCAGTACGGATTTTTTGCAGTTCGATGTATTTGTCCATGTAGGCAATCTCCTTGTCGAGTGGTATGGTGCTCGGTTTTGTTTCGTACAAAATGAAGCGCATAATGTCTGACAGCTTCTGCAGATAATTGGAAGCTCTCTCCGCATTCTTGAGGATCAAGACGTCGATGTTATTGATGGTATTGAAAAGAAAATGCGGATCGAGTTGAGCTTTTACCAGGGCGAGTTCCATCTCCTGGTTTTTTGCCCGCAACACCTCTTGCAGCTTCATCTCTTTCAGCCAGTTTAGAAATCCCTGAATGACTAGAGACATACCACCGGCGAACAAAGCAATGATCCAGATAAAAATGAAAACCCAGTGGATGGCTTCCGCTCCTTGGTCCCGGTCTACTTGGCAAAGGGAAGAGAATTCTTCTTGGACAAGAAGTAAACCGGTCAAAGCAGCAATTCCTGAAATCAAGAGTCCATATAGAATCGCCGGACCGACCTGTCGCTTTTGAACGTACTTCGGAAAGAGGAAGAAATAGAAGCTGTAAAAAGTAATGGCCGAAGGAACAATGGCTACCTTACAAAAGATCTCCATGGTAAACATCATTTCTTCCGTATTCGATTCTTCCTCTGCGCCATACAATACTGCAAGCATAACCATAGCTAGGAAGAGATAACAACACCAGAAACCTATTTGACTCAGGATGGCGAGCGTTCGGTTCATCATTTTAATCCGGGATCTTTTGTTCGCGGAATTTATGGTTTTTTGCTTTGTTCAGCTAAATCATTCTGCCAATTGGCGAAAAGTATCTGCGAAAGAATGATAATAGATTTGTGTTCAATCACATTTTGGCCCGTAACAAGTTCGATAACTGTATTCACTCAGATAGCTGAAGCCCGATTTTACCCATAATGAATCTTTATTTTCCGAAAAGTAGCCTTGAAATAAACTGCGTTGAGAACCAAAGGACTTCCAAAACTGGCCATCCGGAAGGTAAAGGATTTCCGAACCCAGAAGTTTGATATAATCAGGGTCTTCTCCCGGCAATACTTCTATGATCTGGGTGTAAGTACTGTCCACCCTTAAGGATGGGAGTACCACATCTCCGAATTCATCGTAACGTATGCTGTTTTCTTGCAGCCAACAGGTGACACAGTAACTGCCTAGTACAGCATCCCTTGGGGTGGTCACATCGTCTTCCATACAACCGGTAAGTAGTATCATCAATGAAGCTAAAAGAGCCTTACTGCCTGGATTTTGAAGACTAAAATTCATGTTTGAAGTTTGATCAAAAATGCACAAGGTTTATATATAACGCTAAATTGTCACCTGATGACTCTTCAAAGGTAACGATCGAAGTTGCAATCGGAAGATTCTTCGACCGGAAATGATTGAACTGAACAATTTTTCTTTTAATATTAACCGATATTAGTCGCAGTTTTCTACCCGCAATTACAAACTTGGACGACGAGGAATACCCTTACTAATAAAACCGAATACCATGAAATTGGCAATTAATGAAAGATACGGTACAGTCGAAGTGATCAAATTGATTGATGCACCAGTGCCCAAAATCAGTTCAAACCAGGTCCTGGTCAAGGTAGTGGCAGCAGCGCTTAACCCCAAAGATATTTTGGTTAGGAAAGGAAAGTTCAAGAGATTTACCGGAAAAAAATTTCCACAATCCATCGGCTTTGATTTTTCGGGTACGATCGAAGACCCAGGCACAAGTAGTTATGAGAAGGGAGAGCAGGTTTTTGGTATGTTGAATGGTTGGCAGGGACGTTGTTGTGCGGAATTTGTCAACATCGATGCTAAAGAACTATATAAAATGCCCGATAATCTTTCCTTTGAAGCAGCAGCGGGAGTACCATTGGTAGGGCAAACGGCTCTTCAGGCCATCCGGGATATCGGACAGCTAAAAAGTGGACAAAAAATCTGCATTAATGGAGGATCAGGTGGGGTGGGAACCATCGCCATCCAAATTGCCAGAGCATTAGGGGGGATTGTTACTTCCGTTTCCAGTAGTAAAAATCTTGAATTTTGTAGGTCTCTTGGAGCACATTACTCACTGGCCTATTCAGAAACTCCGATTTTAGATTCCAAAGATCGATTCGATGTTTTCTTTGATGTCTTCGGCAATTACAGTTTCAAGGAGACCGCGCACCTGTTAACCGACCAGGGGAAATACATAACGACCGTGCCTAAGCCGGATATCTTTAAAGAGCTAATCTGGAATTTTTGGCGAAAGAAAAAGGCGAAGCTTGTTGTAGTCAAATCAAAGAGGGCGGATCTCAATTGGTTGCACGACCAATTGGAAGAAGAGAAAATCAAACCAGTGGTAGATAAGGTTTACCCATTGAGCGACATCAAAGCCGCTCAGGAATACATCGAGTCGAAGAGAGCAAAAGGCAAAATCATCTTGCAACTTGGGCAGGTAGGTGGTGAAGGCCTAATCTCCTGATGATCCCAGATAAGTTGGTGTGGCCCGGACCTCGCGAAGATGCTCTGCAGTAATCGCTTCGGACTGACTGGTCAATTTTTGATAACGCGCTTCGGATTCATTGAGCGTCACTTCAAAATCATCCGTGCGAAAACTAAAATTACCGGATATGGCCAACATAAAGAAGGCGAAGGCAATGCCGAGTGCCAATGGTTTGAAAGATCTTTTTTGGGAGCCTACGATTTCGACATCAGAAATGTCTCTGTGATCATAGTTATTCATCCTGCTGAGTTTTTTGGAAGTACGTACTTCCTATTATTTCTTGCTGTTTTGTTTCCTGTTAACAGTTTTGTTTTCCCTTTTGTTCTAATACCGTTTTGAATCGATGATTTCATATTTCTTGATGCATCATCCATTCGGAATGGTTTCACAACGGTACGATGGTGTCCCTAAAACTAAGAGCAAGATACGAATTCATATCGAGTGTTGTGTATTATTACACAATATTTCAAACCTAATAGACCTATGTCCGATTTAATCATTTCCAGAAGATCTTTCTTGTTACAAGCCGGTACCGTTGCTTTGGGGTTCACGTTGGCGGCTAATCAATGTGAGGGTACGAAAAAAACACTGATCCGATTTGGCCTGGTAACCGATTCGCATTATGCGGACCGTCCCGTGGGGGGAACCAGGTATTACCGGGAATCCTTGACAAAGATGCAGGAATGTATCGCGACCTTTAACCGGGAAAAAGTCGACTTCGTGATACACCTGGGGGATTTCAAAGACCAGGATGCCGATGCCGACCCTAAACGTACATTGACCTTTCTCAAAGCGCTGGAAGCCGAATACGCCAAATTTGCAGGCCCTCGCTATCACTGTGTCGGCAACCACGACGTCGACAGCATTACCAAAAAACAATTTCTCGCCAACATTGAGAATACGGGAATTGCTCGGGCGGACTCCTACTACGAGTTTACAAAAAATGGTTTTCAGTTCATTGTACTGGATGCCAATTACCATCCTGATGGTCGTCACCACTTTTATTTGGAAGGTGCCGATTGGCAAGACATCAGGATTCCGCAGGAGCAATTGATCTGGTTGGATGAAGTCTTGAAGTCATCTCAGTTGCCTGCTGTGGTATTTTGTCACCATCCCACCTTTAGGTATTTGCACGATGGCAATACCTACCACATCCGGAACTATTCGGAAGTACAACCAATGTTGGAGGGTTCTGGTCGGGTTATGGCCGTTTTTCACGGTCATACGCATCGTGATACTTATGAAACCATTAGGGGTATTCACTATTTGACATTGTTGGGAATGGTGGATCACAGCGGGCCGGAAAACAATGCCTATGCCATTGCGGAAATATACGGGGACGGGCGAATAGAACTGATCGGCTACAGAAGAATTGAGAACAGAAATTTATGAAGAACTCATTTTAACAGCTTCTTTAGGTAACTTTTTTCCGGTTGGGCTAATAATGAAATTGCTAAATCATTTATGTAAAGGCGATTGTGTGCCATTTTCTGAATGGATTTGCAGGATAAGTCCAAGCGAATAACGAAGAAGTCACAATTTGTCCAAATCTTTGCAAAATAACTCCAAGTACAGAAGGGCGTTCGGGGCATAAATTTGCATCAACATTAACAAAACCCAATCCTAAAATTCCCATTATGAAAACCAATTACCACCTGTTTACGTACGCCTTTATTTTTGCTTTGATCTTTACGAGTTGCGGAGAAGACATCATCAATGGCGAAGTCGAAAGCCTGGATGATGCCGAATCTTTCATTGAATATCTTCCGCCAACAGATGCGCCCAGCGACGATCCTTTTGCCGATACCGGGGTGTCGAAAACGGAAAAGTATGGAGCATATAAAGTTGATACACCTAGTGATCGCATCAATTTTGCTGATGAGGAATATAAAATAGCAAGTCAGAATGCAGCGCAAACAACGGGAGGTAAATTGATCGAAGTTTCCGTATCCGATAGACAACTGGTGTTAAAGAATCAGTGATCAGTTGAGATTTAAACACAGCAACCGGCCATCCATCAGAGCCACTTACAAATAGATCCAATACTTTTAGGCAGGGGCTTGCGGAGTAG
>JANQRV010000356.1 GCA_028284395.1 Saprospiraceae bacterium | reverse complement strand
ATTTGACATCAACGGTAAGGCACTACAAGTAGTCCGCCGCGCCTTCGATAAGGGTTACAACCAGGTAACTTTCCAATCCGGTCAATTACCCGCAGGTGTGCTTTCATACAGACTAGAAACGGAAAGTTTTACTGCTACAAAGAAAATGATTGTTGCAGATTAACCACAGGTCGCGCCGAACTGGTCTGAAGACTTTACGCCGTCGGATCGGTAGGCAAGGTTCTTTTGATATGGATCGAGGAAGCCTCCGGGCTTCCTCGAAATCCATTACCAGCATCAACACTGCGAATCATCCTCTTCATTTTTGGCCATTTGCAACAATACTCAACTTTTTCGAGACAATACTTACCTTTTCCCTTCCCCGGTGCCCATACCTTTGCACTGTAACATTTTTATAAAACCCATTTTCAAATTCAACAACCATGTTAAATTCCATTCATCACAGTAGCCCGTCATTTCCCATTAAGAACATCAAAGAATTAACCGTATTATTCCTTTTTGCTTTATTGACCAGCAGTGCTGCTTATTGCCAGGATGGCCCACTAACGGCTGAATTGGATCCAAACATTGAATCCGAGCGACCTGCTGCATCCAAAGAGCGATCAACCGCCGTGGCGCCAATGACCACTCCACAGTTTCCCGGAGGCATGCAAGGCATTCAAGATTATTTAATGGAAAACGTCGAATATCCTGCCATTGCCGAAGAGTACGGAGTAGAAGGTAAGGTCATAGTGATGGCTACGGTTTCCGAGAGCGGACAGATCATCGACGCCAGTGTAATTAAGGGAATGATGACTAGTTGTGATCAAGAGGCTCTGTCTGCCGTCCAGCAAATGCCATTGTGGACACCAGGAACAAGGAACGGAGTAGCTATTCCCACAAAGGTGATGTTTGAGGTGAAGTTTAGCCTTCAATAACAATCATTTGATTACCGATCCGAGGCTTTCCCAAAACGCAATAGACTTCGAAGATCCTTCACGTTAGGATCTTCGAAGTCATTTTGGCTACTACCGATCTTGTCCTTTCCCATCGTATGTCCGTCCGATTAATAAAGTGGCCAAATCAACGGGATCAAAATCAGGCTAAAAAACAGGAAGAAAATCAGCAAAATACCACCTACCTTGAGATAGTCCCCAAATTTGTATCCTCCCGCAGCCATTACCATAGCATTGGTAGTCGTCCCCACGGGCGTGAGAAATGCGGTCGAAGCACTAACGGCAACAACCGCCATGAACGGTTTAGGAGACAATCCAAGGGAACCGGCTGCAAGTATGGCAATAGGTGCCATCAGAACCGCCGTAGCCGAATTGTTGATCACCTGACTGAATAAGCTGGTCAGAAGAAAAATACCTCCCAACATTAGTAAAGGGTGGACGGCCCCCAGATATTCCACCAAACTGTCTGCCGCCATTTGCGCCATCCCGGTTTTTTGAAGAGCGGCACCCATTGGTATCATGGCGGCGATCATAACTACACTGACCCAGCTGATGCTTTTGTACATTTTATTGATCGGCACACACCCCGACAATACCATAATGCCGGCGCAGAACAACACCGCCACGGCTCCGGGCATTACCTTGAATACCATGAGCGCTACCATCAGCAACAAAGTGGCCAAAGCGATGTATGACCTGGCGGTCAAAGAGGGTACATTTTTGGCCATTCCCTCCGGGCTACCACAAAGCACGAGGCCTTCATAAAGGTCGGAAAGGGCCTCAATGTTTTCCCACGTACCCCGGATCAGAAAGGCATCGCCCGCTGCGACGATGATTTCTTTTCCACCAAGGGGTTTATTGTTTCTGGAAGCTCCCATCAATTGGATACCGAATCTGTCAAAATACGCGCCAATTCTTATTTTGCGACCTACAAAAACAGATTGGGGCCTTACAATGACCTCTGCCATCCCAACTTCTTGACTAATGATTTGATCTTCCAATGCTCCTTCAACCGACTCAATAGGTTGTAAAGCCAGGTTGAAATCCAGCATCAGCCGATTGACAGCCTCTGGTTCTCCTCTAACGGTGATGATGTCCGAACGTTTAAGCTGGGTATTGGGCGAAGGCAACTCCATGAAAATAGGAGAGGAGCCATACCAGTCCGGCTGATTTCTTTTCAAGCGCACAACCGCTACATCGTAATCTTGTTCGAAAGGCCAATCTTTGATCTGGCTATTGATCAGTCTCGACGAAGACCGGATCCGCAGGCGCCAAAAATCTTGTTCGATGTGATAGGCTTCGATCCACCTCATCATCTCCGATTCAATATTGATCGGCCGGTTTTTCGTCTGGTAACTGGGGAGTATTCGATATCCCAAAAGCCAAAAATACAGTACCGCCAGGATCAATAGTGGAAGACCGATCAGGCCGATTTCGAAGAAGGAAAAACCCTCGAAGCCTTGTTCGGTTAAAGCACTGCTTACGATGATGTTCGGAGGCGTTCCGGTCAGGGTTAATAAACCGCCCGTATTGGAACCGAAAGCAGCAGGTATCAGTAGTTTTGAGGGTAGGGTGCCAATGTTCCAAGCTGCAGAAATGGTGACCGGCATCAGGGTAGCTACCGTCCCGGTATTACTGACGAAACCGGATAAAAGTCCCGACCCAAGCGTCAAAAGAATAACAAGTTTTGATGCGGCACCTTCTGACCATTGTATTAGTTTCTGTCCCGCCAAGGCCGTCCAGCCCGTTCGTGCCAAACCCTCTCCAATGACGAACAACGCTCCGATCATAATGACGGTTGGATTGCTAAAGCCAGCGAAGGTTTCTTGCAGATCCAGGATACCCGTGAAAAACAAACTCAACATGGCAATGATGGCTACCATATCCGGCGGGAATTTACCCCAGATGAACAGAGCGATGGTGATGGATAGAATGATCAGCATGATTTCAAATCTTTTTCTTCAAGTTTTGTCACACCTGAGCGGTTCTTGCTTCCAAGTCAACAAAAGTATCTAATTAATCGAAATCATGAAGAACAAAATTTACACTGGAGACAAAGGGGGTAATCGACATGGTGATGAGCCTGATCGTCGGTAAGAAGGTAGGGAAATCTTCAACCGAAATAGTGGAAGAGTTCAAATACTATGTAGAACATGAAAAACCGCATCCAAGGAAATTGGCGTCAATGAAGGAATAGGGCATGAAATTCCTCCGGAAAGCTGGTGCGTACAATTGTACGAAAGCGACCTCTTTTGCCGCGAAGAAGGGGAATGGACCCATTCCTCTTCTTTGATGGTTTTTGGATCAAAATATGTCCGAGCGTTTGAAATCAAGTGAATATCTTGAGAGAATTTGCAATCCTTTAAAAATATTTCGCTAGCTTTAAATAGTAAAAAATTATTATTGGTAGCGTGGGATGAAAGACAAACCGTCAAAACGATATGATGAGGAAATGCTGTGGTCGGGTATCCAAAAGGGCGATCGCCAAGCATTTCAAAGCCTGTATATCGCTTATTCGGAGATCTTGTACAATTACGGTATGAAGATCTGTCCCGATAGCGAACGGGTAAAGGATTCGATCCACACGGTTTTTGTGCGCGTATGGGAAAGAAGAAAAAAAATCGAAATAAAGCGTTCCCTGAAGTTTTATATGTTCACCATTTTGCGAAGAGAACTGATTCATGAAATGCAGAAGCATCGAAACCGTTCCTCCGCTATATCCCGTATAGAATTCGAATTGTCAATTGAAGATAAAATCATCCGGGATGAGTCAAATGAACAACGAAAACAAAAATTAAGCCTGGCGATATCTACCTTATCCCCCCGCCAGCGAGAAATCCTATTTTTGAGGTTTTATGAAGATCTCACCTACGAAGAGATCTCTGCATTAATGTCCATCAATACCAATTCTCTGTACAAGTTGTACTCGGCGTCGCTCGCAAGACTCAAACAGTACTTCTCTCATGCGACCACCAAGCCCCATTTGCTCCTGCTCATAATGGCCCAGATCCCCAATGTTTGAAAATTAAGACACTTTTAATTTCTACCTATAACCATATGATTAGTAGTGTTTTAACACAGTTTCTGTAGGTTTGACTTTAAACTGCCACCAATTTTTCTAAAAAAAGTTGGGATTCTTTGGGAAGTTTTTCCCCATCGGGGCCTCTCTCTATTACATCAGTCCATACAACTTCATTTCTTCATCAGTACTTCAAAAGCTTAATCTGTGAATTATAAATCGGATCGTGATAATGAATTTTTGTCGAATGATCTCTTTATTCGATGGGTAAAGACAGCAGATGCGGAATTGGAAGACTATTGGAAGGAATGGATCAATGCCCATCCTGAAAAAGTAGATGATTTTTTGGAAGCCAGAAGCATTTTGTTAAACCTCGATTTCAAATCGGAGGAATTACCGGCTTCGGATAAAACCTCATTGTGGCAGCGCATTGAAGAAAATACAGTAGATAAAACACCGGTAAAAGCGCTGCGCAATAAGATAACCAGCGCTCATTTTGCCGCAGCTGCGGCCATTTCAATTCTGCTGATCATTTTCGGTAGATGGATGCTTCAAGCCAAGGATTTGCAGGTAGTAACGACCGATTTTGGAGAAAGAAAGGAAGTCGTGCTGAAAGATGGGACATCCGTGATCCTGAATGCCAACTCTCAATTGAGTTATGATTTGGATAAACCTCGAGTGGTGTTCTTGAAGGGAGAGGCCTACTTCGAAGTAACTAAAAAAGTTAGAACCGGAGCGTCCTTTATCGTACACACCCAAGACCTTTCCATACGTGTACTCGGTACCGTATTTAATGTCAACAACAGGAATGGAATGACCGAGGTCTTTCTGGAAGAAGGGAAGATCAATTTGGAAATCGAGGACTCGGACATCAACACCATTGAAATGACTCCCGGTGATCTGGTAACCTATTCCAAAAGTACCAACAAATTGTCGGATGTCAACAAGGCAATCGCCATTGAAAACACCTCGTGGAAGGATGGTACGCTGGTATTCAAAGAAGCGCTGCTGAAAACCGTACTGGACGACTTAAGTGAAATTTATGGCGTCTCCTTCCAGATCGAAGATAAAACGCTAGAACAGAAACGAATATCGGGGGGATTACCCATCAAGAACTTAGACATAGCTTTAGAAACATTAAGAGGCATTTATGGAATTGAGATCAAGAAGCAAGAAAAAGGTTATGTCATTAGTAGATAGAAGAGAAACGAAGCCTAAATAAGCAGCTAGGCCCCGTTTCGACATTATAATAAATTTTACAAAGCGAAAAATTATGACATTAATCCAACTAAATGAAAGATTTCTGTGCTTAATCTTTATTTTTTCGTTCAGCTCTTCTTTTCTGCTTGCCAGGTCTCCAGCTAATAAGCTGCCCCTGACGCAAGCTCTAGAGCAAATCAGCGAAGCTTACCAGGTAATATTTACCTACGATGCCAGTACCTTGGCAGACATTTCGGTCGATTTCGAATTTGAAGAGGGGGAAAAGCTGGAATCGGTCGTCAATAAAGTTCTAAAGAGTACCGGACTCAAATACCGCTACGTCGGTGAAAAGTATTACATCATTTATAAAGATACCAAAGCAGGCAATAAAAAGGCCAAGAAGATCAGTCGCAATGTCAAAAAGATCCAAAAGCTGGAAAACTCGAATGAAATTGTGCTCCAAAGACAACATCAACCAAAGAACAATGTACAGCATTTAAAGAGCGTCATTCGCATGGGTGCGACGCTCAAAGCCGAAAGGAACATCTCCGGGATGGTGACCAACGAGGAGGGTGAGCCGCTGATCGGAGTAACGGTTTTAGTCAAAAACACGACGACGGGGACCGCGACCGATTTTGCGGGGAAATTTCAGTTGAATGTGCCCGACGACGCCCAAACACTCATTTTCTCTTATACGGGCTACAATACGACGGAAGTTGAGATTGGCAATCGAACGGTATTCAATGTGACCTTAAATGAAGACGTTGCGGTGTTAGACGAGGTAGTGGTCATTGGTTTTGGGGAAAAAAGAAGAAGAGATCTCACCGGTTCCATTGCTTCCATAGATGCGAAGACGATCGAAAAAACCCAGATGTTGTCGCCGCAGTTTGCGCTGCAAGGCAATACTCCCGGTGTGCGGGTTGTGAATACCAACGGGGACCCCAATGCCGAACCACAAATTCAGATCCGGGGAATCGGCACCTGGAATGGTCGTTCGCAACCATTGTACGTTATCGATGGCCAAATCATTAATGAAGCGCAGGATTTTGGCAATCAAGATGTGATTGCGGGAGCAGGCCGACAAACGCGCCTCAACTTGTGG
This sequence comes from Saprospiraceae bacterium, assembly GCA_028284395.1. Lineage (GTDB taxonomy): Bacteria > Bacteroidota > Bacteroidia > Chitinophagales > Saprospiraceae > JANQRV01. The sequence continues at coordinate 3,636 of JANQRV010000356.1, read as the reverse complement.
AATTTGATCAACCCCCAAGACATAGAATCCATTTCCGTATTGAAAGATGCTTCGGCAGCAGCCATTTATGGAGCTCGTGCCGCCAATGGTGTAGTGTTGATAACCACCAAAAAAGGGAAGCAGGGAAAGCCCGTTGTTGAATTCAATAGTTCCATTGGCTGGAGTACCGTACCAACTGAAGATCGATTGTTGAATACGCAGCAATGGGTTGAATTGAACCGGGAAGCACACAACAACAGTACCGACCCAAATATGGGAATCGACGTCTTGTACGGCCGGGACATTTTGCCCATTGACGACTCGCCGGAGGCAGCCCAGATTGCGGAATTCGAAAAACTAACTACTAGAAATCCTCAAATGGATCCGCAAAGCCCCTATTACATCAATGAAATGACTGCCCAGACCTTTAATTATCAAGACCATCTTTTGCGAACCGGGCGGGATGCCAACTACAACATTAAAGTTTCAGGGGCTTCTCAAAGCACCAATTATTACGTTTCCCTCGGATACCGGGACTATGAGCACCCGCACGTCGGCAATGACATTGAGAGATATACGGGAGCCATCAATCTCAACACCGATATCAGCAAATGGCTGGCTGTAGGGTTGAATTACAAATTTGCCTCCTCGCAGAATCGGGTAGATGAGGTGCCCTATGAAGATATTGTAAGAAGCCTGCCTTGGCAGCCCATCTTTTCGGACGACCCCCGTACTTCGACCGATGGGTTTGCGCACGTCATCGATCCACCAGATGCGATGTGGGTGCCACTTCGATTGTATGGACAGGGAGGCCCCTCTAATGAATTGGCCATCATGAACTACAACCTGGCCAGATTTGAAACCATGCGAAATATGGCGCAGGGATACGTGGAGATCAAGCCATTGCCAGGCCTGAAACTGAGGGGTACTTACAACATCGACCAAACCGTGCAAAATCGGTTTACAAGAAACCAGTATTTCACGGCTGTTTTTTCTCCCGTTGGTCAAAATCCCGCTGAGCAGTCCAACAGTGGCGATCCTAATGCGCTGGGTTCCATTGGCAACCGCAGAAATTGGTTTACGAACTATCAGGCGGATCTGACCTTGAGTTATGAGCGTACCTTCGGTAAACACCGTGCTTCAGTGCTGGTTGGCGGCCAGGATACCTACATCAAGCAGCGGTTCGAGTCCAGCAGTGGCAGTAATGTACAACCGCAGTGGAACCCCAATAACATCGATCAGACCGGGTATTCCAATGATTTGGCAAACAACAGTTCTATCCTGGGTTTCGGTGATTATTTTTCCTTTGGATATGTTGCTCGCGGAAGTTACAATTATGATTCTAAATACTATCTGGATCTTTCCTACCGAAGAGATGGTTCAAGTGGTTTTGCCGATGATTTTCAGTGGGGTAATTTCTATTCCGTAGCCGCCGCATGGCGGATCAGTTCCGAGCCTTTCATGAGCGGGGTGACGTTTATCAATGACCTGAAACTTCGCGGCGGATACGGTGAAGCCGGTAATGACGAGGCTGCCAGAAACAATTTTGCCTTTCTTTCTACGGTCAGTAATATTGGATCGGTCCGATTTGGCTCCGGCGGAGGAAACTCACTTGGAACCTACTCCATCACTAATTTTCTGCGCGAATTGCCAAATCCTCAGTTATCCTGGGAAACGGGTGTCACCCAATACATTGGTCTGGATGCCCTGATGCTGAACAATCGCTTGAGTCTGACCGCCGAAGTGTACAGAAGAACAACCAAGGATATTTTGCAACGAGTAAGCCTGGCACCTTCTTTGGGAGTAGCCGATCCACTCATCAATGTTGGTGAATTGGAAAATCGCGGCATTGACCTCGACCTGGGGTGGAGTGAGCGCCGGGGCGACTTTGAATTTGGCATCGCCATCAAGGCCAGTTTCCTGGAGAACGAGGTGACCAAACTTTACCAGAATCAACCCATATTTGCCGGCGACCGGTTTGGAGGGGATGCCCGGAGAATCGAACTAGGCAGATCGATCGGTCACATCTGGGGATATGAGGTGGCAGGCATTTTTCAAAGCCAGGAAGAAGTCAACAACTACATCGAAGGGAAAGGCCCAACCGGAGTAAATGCCAATCAGGATGTTTTTGTAAATCCGGCGTTCATCGGTCCGGGCGACATTTATTTTGCGAATGTAGGTGGTAACCCAACGGATGATGAACCCTTTTACAGCACAATTCCTGATACCGTCTTGAATGCTTTCGACCAGATGGAAATCGGAAATACCTTGCCCAATTTTACTTATGGGCTCAATCTGAACGCATCTTTTAGGGGCCTGGACTTTTCGGTGTCCTTTTACGGAGAGTCCGGTGCGCAAAGGATCAATGATTACCGAAGAACGCTCGAGACCCTGTCGGGTGGAGGTGGATCCAATAAGTTGAATACCACCTTGGATCGATGGACGCCTTCCAACCCGAGTAGCACGATGCCCCGGGCCGTGGCGGGTGATCCGGCAGGCAACAACCGACGAAATTCTACCCGGTGGGTGGAAGATGCGAATTTCCTTAGGTTGAACAACTGGCAGTTGGGATACTCTCTTCCCGCTTCACTGCTAGACAAGACCAGAGGGGCCATTGCCAACTTGAGAATCTACATTGCCGGGCAGAATAATTTGCTGATCACCAATTGGACGGGAATCGACCCGGTCAACGATCGCTATCCAATACCGAGGACCTACCTGGTGGGGTTAAGTGCCAAGTTCTGAGATTTGTACATCACCTAATCAAAAATGAAGAAATGAGAAATGTATTAATATTCATTATCCTAATAACTGCTCTGGCCTGCAATCCTGACCGCATCGACGTTCAGCCCACCGGAGCCACTGAAGCCAACTTTTTTACCACTACTACCGAGTTTAGAGGGGCCCTTTTCGGCGTGTATTCCGTAGCTTATCAGTTCTATATTTTTGCACCCGCTTCCGTCGGCATTGGCGGCGGCAATGTTCAGTCCCGGGGACTTGCCTACATTTGGAAGTTGCCCGGTGATGATCTGACCGAAATCAATGGAAACCTTGGTATGAACGAGTTGTTCGATCCAAGTTTGAATCCGACTGCTCAACGGATCGGAATGTATTGGAGTAAATTGTTTGCCATGATTCAGGCCGCCAACGTGGTGATTGAAAAGGCCAATACCATAGATTTTAGTGGCTTTGACAACTCGGTGGAAGTCCCACAGATCCACGGCGAGGCCCTAGCCCTTAGAGCTTGGGCTTACTTCGAGCTCTTTAAGAATTTTGGAGGAGTACCTTTATTTTCGGATCGAATTCTGGATAGCAGTCCCGAGTCGACCAATCCGCCCCGGGCGGAGGCAGCTCAGGTACTGGATTTGATTATTGCCGATCTCGACCAGGCAGAAAACCTAATGGCAGCATCCTGGGACGGCATCAATCGCGGTAGGTTGACGAAGAACTCCGCCCGGGGTTTGCTGATGAAGGCATTGGTCACCAGGGCTAGCTATTTTGGCAATGCCAGTGATTACAATACGGCGGTGGAGGTATTCGGGCGCATCACCAGTACTCTCTTGCCTAATTACAGTGCTAATTTCGATGCCTTCGATGAAAACAATGAAGAAAGCCTGTGGGAGTGGCAATCTGCCCAGCCGGGATCATTCAGTAATA
>JANQRV010000334.1 GCA_028284395.1 Saprospiraceae bacterium | reverse complement strand
AATGTTTCATCGATGATATCGCAGCTGATCAACAAAAAGATCCCGTCGATTTTCGACGCACCCTCATGGCAAAATCTCCCCGGGCGCTCGCCACCCTGGAAAAAGCCGCAGCCATCTCCAAATGGAGCCAACCAACCCCACCGGGCAGGGCCAAAGGCGTTGCTTTCCTGGAAAGAAGCGGCACACTGAGCACCGGTATCTGTGAAATTTCGGTCGACCGAGCTACCGGCAAAATCCGAGTCCATCATTTCTGGAGCGCCAATGATGCCGGCATCGTCGTTCAACCGAACAATGTCAAAGCACAGATGGAAGGTGGTATCCTGATGGGCATGAGCAGCATCTTCAAAGAGCGCATTACCATCAAAGACGGGCTCGTCCAAGAATCCAATTTTCACGATTATCCCTTGCTGCGTATGGAAGATATTCCGGAATCGATCGAGACGGCCATCATTCCCTCTACCGAACCACCCCAGGGAGTGGGCGAATCCGGCACTCCACTCGTGGCCTGCGCCGTCGCAAACGCATTTTTCAAACTGACCGGTAAACGGCTCAGACATCTTCCCTTTACGCCGGAGCGGGTATTGGCGGTTTTGAATGCTTGAGGGATGGTTTTTGGTTCGAATTGTCAAGCAAGTCATTTGCGTTTAGATTTTTCAAAAAATATTTGTCACTTACTTCCTGTTAATCAACAGGTTAATTCATCTTTTCTTTTACTACTACGATTTTAGTCGTAATAAAATTTGCTATTACGATTAAAATCGTAATATATTTGTACGAGTCAAATCGTAGTAAGATGAAGAAGAAGCAATCCTTACGTCCGACCTCTTCGGAATTGGAAATTTTACAGATACTCTGGAAGGAAGGTCCTTTACCGGTCAAGAAAGTACACGAAATACTTTCCGATTCTAAGGAAGTGGTATATACGACGACCTTAAAGACCATGCAAGTGATGTTCGAACGGGGATTCCTGTTGCGTGAAGCCGAGGGAAGAAAGCACATTTATCAAGCTGCAATGGCTGAAGACGAGGCTAAGAATGCCTTGCTCGACCGGTTCCTACACAAGACCTTTGGCGGGTCGGCCCTCAAATTGGTCATGAAGACCCTTGGTAACTATCGCACTTCCGAGGAAGAATTGCAGCAGTTGAAACAGTACATTGAATCCATTGAAAAAAAAGATAAAGAATGAAGCTGTTGTATCATCTCTTTACAGAAGAACTCACCACTGCCCTGGGCTGGACCCTCCTACACGCACTGTGGCAGGGAGCGTTACTAGCCATATTATTGGGGATCACCTTGGTCCTCATGCGCAAGTATTCGTCAAAAACCAGGTATTTCGTAGCGTTGATCAGTCTGTCGTTATTCGTCGCATCGACGGTGGCCACCTTTTATGTGATGTATGCGCCGGCTCTACAAGTTGAACATCGTCTGGCCGAGTACGCCCCGGCACTTCCACCGTCAACCACTGTTGAAAGTGAAGTAGATCCCGAGAGATCGGAGCAAGGTGAACAGATCGATCCTGAAGTCCGGGAAGATTCGGCCGACCTCTTTGCGATGGCAACGGATTACTTTGCACAACACATCCCACTAATCGTGACCTTGTGGTTGTTGGGTGTGCTCATCCTCTTATTGCGATTCCTGGGCAATCTTGCCTACATCGAACGGCTGAAGCACCACCAAACGGAGGTTATGCCAAAGGCTTGGGTGGAAAAAGCCATGGCCATTTCAGAAAAAATGCAATTGCGAAAAAAAGTAGCTTACTTGAGTTCGAGGATCGCCCCTACACCAATGGCCATCGGATTGTTGAAACCAACCGTAATCATGCCGGCAAAGATCATCAGCGGTTTGTCCGAAAAGGAGGTTGAAGCCATCCTGGCGCACGAATTGGCTCACATACTTAGAAACGACTTTTTGATCAACATCATCCAGACATTTTTCGAAATCCTGTTTTTCTATCACCCGGCGGTCTGGTGGATATCAGCTACCATTCGGCACGAAAGAGAGAATTGCTGTGATGACATTGCTATCACCATCACAGGTGAATCCTGTGATTACGCCAAAACTTTAATTATGCTGCAAGAAGAAAGATTGAATCAAGCGATTCCCGCCATGGCTTTTACCGGTTTGCGGTACAAATTCAGCCATCGGATCGAGCGACTCTTTAATCAACCCAACCTACAGGCTGATTTCAAGGAAGGTTTCATCACTGCCCTACTTTTCGTCGGCGGTATCTTAACCATTACCTTCAACGCGATCGGTTCTTCGAATTTTCAGGAAACGCCACCGGAAGCTACGGCATTGATGGCACTTGATGAAGAAGAGGTAGATCAGGCGGACTACATCGAACCGACGGCTACCGAAATCCAGCCCCAAATCGAATTAAAAGCCGCAGCGAAAATACCGGAAGACCAAGTACAGTCGCATGTTCCGGCAAATGACTCCGATCTAGAATTGCTCCTCGAAGCCATTGACGATGAAAACCTGCAATTGGTCAAATTTATGCTGGACAAGGGAATAGATGTGAACGCCAGCACCGAAGGAGGATGGACGCCCTTACTGGAAGCGGCAGATGGCGGCAGCCTTGAGATCATGCAGTTATTGATCGATCGAGGGGCAAATGTCAATAAGGGCAACCAGAAGGGATGGACCCCGCTCATGGAAGCTGCAGAAGAAGGCCATTTAGCCATGGTCAAACTCCTGCTCGACCAGGGAGTCGACCCCGATCAGCCCAACCGATGGGGAGCCACTGCACTAATGCAAGCAGCAGATGAAGGGAATCTCGAAGTTGCAAAACTGCTGATCGACCGCGGAGCGGATGTCAACCTCCTCGACAAGGAAGGGCATACCGCCCTTACGGCGGCGATTGACGAAGGACACCAAGGCATGGTACAGTTGTTGATCGACAAAGGTGCTAAAATCAGCACTAAGGGAAAGGGGGGTAATATGGCTCTTTTTGAAGCAGCCGACGAAGGCCAGGTGGAAGTCTTGCAAATGTTGTTGGACAATGGCGCCAACCCCAATGCCGCCGATGAGGAAGGCTATTCCATACTGATGGAAGCAGCTGACGAAGGCCACCTTGCAGTCATCCGAACATTGTTAGACAACGGAGCGGATGTCAATCAAGCCAGCCGCGATGGTGTTACTGCATTAATGATTGCCGCCGATGAAGGAGAAACCGAGGTCGTCCGGCTGTTAATCGACAAAGGGGCAGATGTCAACCAAAGGAGTGAGGACGGGGTAGATGCACTACTCACTGCAACCGATGAGGGACACCTGGAGATCGTTCAACTGCTGATTGACGAGGGCATTGACTTCAATGACCGTAGCAATTACGCGTTGGTCGAAGCCGCCGATGAGGGACACCTGGAGTTGGTCAAAATGTTTCTGGCCAAAGGCGCAGACCCCAATGCAGAAACTGAAGACGGCCAAACCGCGTTTTTGGAGGCCATCGACGATCGTCAGCTGGAAATCGTACGACTCTTTTTGGAAAATGGCGTGGATGCCAATGCTAAGAATCGAGATGGATATACGGGGCTCATGGAGGCCGCTGATGAAGAGGACTTAAGAATGGCTGAGCTGCTATTGAGTTACGGAGCGGATGTCAATGCAAAGGATAACAATGGTTGTACGGCGCTGATGGAAGCCGCCGACGAAAGTAATGAAGCATTGGTCAAGCTCTTCATAGCGAAGGGTGCGGATGTCAATGTCCAGTCGACCGGTGGCTGGATCGATGGCTGGAACAACAACAAATCAATGATCATCCACCGGGGATGGACGGCACTTTTTGAAGCAATAGATGAATACGCTCTCACCGTCGCCAAGGTATTGCTCAACAATGGTGCCCATGTCAATGCAACGATGAGTAAAACCAATCGCGACTACCGAAGCAATAAAGAAACGCTACACGAAAACTGGACTCCGCTAATGGAAGCGGTCGAACGCGGACAAGCAGACATGGTGGAACTGCTCCTGGATAAAGGCGCCAATGCCAAAGCAACTACCCGGGCCGGCATGACGGTCCTCGACATTGCAAATCAAACCGGCAATAAAGCCATTATACAAATGATCTCGAATCGGGCTAAAAACTAAGAAGTTCCGAAGCAACGTACGTCGGACATCATCAGACTGTTATTTAAATTGATTGATCTACCCGTCGGGCGGCTACGTGCCGTCAGACGGGTTTTCTCGCCACATACTCAAATTCCTTTTGAGAAATATAGAACAAAGCCGGCAACATTAGAAGCACTGGCCCCAAATCCTGAAAAATTCCATTGAACAACAACATTCCCAGTGCGATGCAAATGTAGGAATGCCATTCGGCAAACCATTCATCCACCTGGATTGGAGATTTTCTCGATAGCTCTTGCCAGCAGCGAAACATATTGAAAACGATCATGCCCACATAGAAAAGACAAGGCAGATACATAGGGGCCGTTAAGTGCCTTTCTCTTAGCATGGGAATAAAGAAAGCGCGGTAATCTATCCGGTAGATCTTGAAGCTAAGTATCAATATGATGATGATCCTTGCCACCCAGGTCAAATCTTGGTAAGGGCTTTTATACCCGTTTGACGGTTCCAGCTGGTCCGGCGGTTCGATCCATTCCCCGTCCAAAGGATCGCGCTGCATCAGCGCTTTGCCTTAATCCGGCCGATCGCAGCGGGATCCTTCCGAATGTGTTCCGGGTTACCCCGATAACGGACACTTCCAATCCCCGAATTCTCGACCACCAAACTTTGGGTGGCATGAACCTCTGCCTTTCCGATGCCGTTGCGCTCAATGGTCAGATGTTCGGCAATAAGATCATAGGCATACAATTTGCCGATGCCGTTCATTTCCAGGTCCGCGTTTCGCACTCGCCCGATCAGGCGCACCTTACCGACGGCATCAAATGTTCCGTTCAATTCTTTGGCATTTAGGATCAATTCCAGGTTGCCAATTCCTGCTTGTCTAACGTCAAGGTGGCTTAGTTGGAGGGTATCCCGACATCTCAATTTGCCGATGCCGTTCATTTCGAGCTTCTCCAAGTCTTTAAACGTGACCAGTATCTTATAGTGTTTATGCCCGATCACATGGTTGTTCTTTTTAAGATCGACGACGATCCGATCCCCACGCTGATAGAGTTCGACTTTGGGCAAAATGTTTTCATCTAGTTGAAGGGCAACGGTCTCTTCATCGCCTTGTTGCAAGTAAACGTCTATGGCTCCGTTTACCTCTAATTCCTTGAAAGACTCCATCTGATGGAGTACTACGGGAGTCGATTCGATCTGCGTAGTATCTTGTGCGATAACGGGCGTTTGAATCGTCCCTAAGAGAGCAACGATCCAAATGATTGAATGCTTAAAATCCTTCATCTGGTGAGTGTTTTGAATTAATTCTATATTCTTATGATGCACCATTATCATTTATCCCCCCATGGAAGGCCCGTCTTTTTCAAAAAGGCAGATAGATCACACGCCAGATGACGGGCGCATAAATCTTACTTAGGACTTCCGCACCGGGCGCAAATTGTTGTACCATGACCCGGTCCAAGATTTTTTGCCCGTTGTCACCATTCGTAAAAATGACGAAGCCGCGTTTGGATTCCGGGAGGAATACGGCCCGTGTCCTCACCCCCTGATCCGATCCACCGTGTACGATCGCATACTCATTCCCTGACAAGCCCGTAGCCAGTTCCCACCCCAGGCCAAATTCAACACTTCCGGAGCCGGCAGATTGCGAAGATATCATTTCTCGATACAAGTCTTTCGACAAACCTCCCAGCTTCATCACGTGAATGCCGAAACGACAATAATCCGCAATCGTCGTTATCAGATCGTCAGCTGCGATCGCGTAGGTTCGTTTAAAGGTCTCGTATTGCTCGCCATCGGCGTTGTGCCATTTGGCAAACCGTTCCTCGTCGATGTTTTCGTCCCAGATCAGTCTTGAGTCATTCATTTGGAGCGGCTTAAACAAGAGAGAATCGGCCAGCTCAGCCCAATCGAGACCGGTTATTCGTTGAACGGCCTTTCTCAAATATTCGTAGCCCTCACCGGAATATTGGTACTTCGTCCCGGGGGTAAAATCAAAAGCCAGTTTTTGATCCTCATTTAGCCAACGCCAATTGGGAAATCCCGTCTGGTGACTAAGCATGATCCTGGCGGTGAGCAGTTGGTGCCGATCGTCTTGCTCGACATCGGGGTCGACCCAATAAGGGAACATCGGCTCATCTAACGAAAGCTCACCAGCATTGATGAGCTTCAAGACAGCCAAAGCAAATACCGGCTTGGTCAGCGAAGCTACGTTGAATAGAGCGTCCTGCGGAGCTGCCACTCCTTTCTTCAATTCCCCGATCACATTGATCTCCGCTATTTTCCCATCTTCAATAATGCCGTAGGCCACTGCGGGAACATTGTAGTATGCCATCTGGTCTTTCACCGTCCCCTTTGGCCAGCACAGCAACAAAAGTAAGGTCAGGATGACCAACAGCAAAAAGATCAACAAAAAACGCAAGAATTTCATACCAGATAGGTTTTGATGCAAGTTAATAATTTGTACTATTGGTGCCAAAGACCCGACGCACCAACTTTTCAAGCTTTTCTAACCATTTCCACCAATTTTATCTCTATATTTCGGCCCTCTAAACATTCATTGCCGATATGAATAAGCAGGACTTCGCTCACCGGGATATCGAAACGGAATTGAGTCGGGATTTAGGTCTTACCACGGCTCTCGCCATTGGGGTCGGAACCATGATCGCAGCGGGGATTTTCACGCTCTCCGGATTGGCCATCAGAAATGTGGGGTCTGCAGCCATCGTCTCCTTCCTACTGGCAGCGGTCGTTGCGACTTTTACCGCATTGACTTACTGTGAATTCGTTTCGATTTATCCCCGAACCGGGGAGGGGTATTTATACGCGAGAAAAACCTATCCGGGGCCGCTGGCTTATTTCGTAGGATGGGCGTTGATCCTGGGGTATACTTCTTCGTGTGCTTTTTATATTGCCAGCCTGTCCAGTTATTTCAATGAATTCATTTGGCACAGCCCTATCGAGTCGCTTTCGGGCATCATTTTCCTAATTGCCCTCACCTTACTCAACATTAAAGGAACGGAAGAAAGCGGCAAATTCCAGGTCATTGTAACGGCGGCAAAAGTGGCCCTGCTCATCTGGTTTGTCTTCGGTGGATTGCGCTTTGTCAATGCGGAGGAAGTGGTCAATCGCTTCAGCACCGACCTCGTACAAATTGGTAGCACCGCCGCAATGGTTTTCATCACCTTTTTTGGTTTTTCGGCCATTGCTGCATCCGCGGGCGAAGTAAAAGATCCCGTTAAAAATATTCCGCGGGCAATTTTCATCTCCATGGGAGTCGTAACGGTTCTCTACACTGCCGTTGTTCTGGTGATTCTATTTGCGGGTTTAACGGAGTATACCGAAGCTTCGATGGGAGCGGCCGC
>JANQRV010000449.1 GCA_028284395.1 Saprospiraceae bacterium | reverse complement strand
AGGTCAAGTTGGTACGATCCGTATCATCTTCCGATTGTGCAGCAAGAATACTTTCGAGTTTCTGGTCAATATTTGTCAGCGATGCATCTGGCCGGCTGAGTATGAAGGTCATGTAGTAGTAATTCGCCGCCCGATAGTCCCGTTCGTACTCGGCAATACTTTTCCAAGAGGATTCAAGAGGCAGGAATGCATTGAACTGAAAGCTGGAATTGGCAGGATTGTTTGCCAGGATCAGATTGACCGTATACATGTTCGTGTCAACTCTAATCTGCCTGCCAAGTGCTGAAGCCTCCCCAAAATACTGCTGCGCTTGATGTTCGGTTAGTGCGATGCTGAATTTATTATTTTTGAAACTCTCTACCGATCCCTGTAGTATGGTATAATCGAAGCCTTCAAACCAATTGGAGCTTACATAAACCAGGTCTTTTTCTTCATGCAATTGTCCATCGTCGAGTTTTAACAGCGGGGCAAACGCCCGGCGCATTACATAATATGCTTCGATCTCCGGAATTTGGTCTTTAGCTTGTTCGTGGAGAAACAAGGGGACAAAACCGAAGTTTAACATTTGCTCCCCGTCTTGCCAGTGGCTGTTAATCCTATAAATGCGGTCTGCATTATTGGGGTTTTGATCAAAAGTTAACTCATTCTGCACCCAGATGAAGATTAGGAGCGCTGCCGCCATTCCAACGGATAACCCGATGAGATTAATAGCGGAAGAAACTTTGTTGGAAAGCAGATTCCGGAGTGCAATTTTGAAGTTATTTTTCCACATGACCGATGATTCTATAATTGACCTTATTGATGACTATCTTCTGTCGTCGGCTAGATTTGAGACAAAAGCCCCTCTGAGATGCCAACTTTCTTTTCCAGCATCAATTTTTAGTTCGAAGGGATCTTTGATGATTGCTATTCCTATTTGTTTTAGGAATTTTCTCAACTCCAATGTCTCCTTGGGCATTATGATGCGATTGTTGATGGTAATGATGTCATTTTCGTACCATAGATGGATCCCTTCTTCACGATCGGAGATGATGGCTCGGCGTACAAGTTCGTCTTTCAGGGTTCGCACGGCCTCTTGAGTTGTTATTGTGATCAAAGAACCATCAACTCGGGATCTATTATTAAAAAGTTCTACCATTTTCTTGACCGTTTTGGGGTCCGAAATGCCTTGGAAAGTACCAAATTGGGGGTTTCGATAGAAGCCCCAATGTTCTTCAATATCAATTTGTAGCGTCCTCAAAAATTGGAGATACAATTGGTAGACCGGACCGCGCAGGGTAGACCCATTAGTGAGGATCCGGTCATCAAGCACGAAAAAATAGATGGTGGTTTCTTTATGCTCAATAATCTTGTCGATTAGCAGTTTATTCACGATCGCCTGCTGTACGGGGTTATCGGCAATTTGCTCAACTTCACTGCCGGATTGACCAAAAGAGGAAATGACCAAACATACTTGGAATAAGACTACCAAAAACACTCTAATCATGATTCCTTTACTGTTATTCATTTTTTAGAGATTCTACCGGATTGGCTCGAGCCGCTCGGAGACTTTGAATGCCAATGGTCAACAATGCAAGGGTCATTGCTGCTAAGCCCGCCAGACCAAACACCCACCATTGGATTCTGATGTGGTATTGGAAGTCCTGCAGCCACCTTTGCATATAAAGAAGAGAAAGAGGTGAAGCAATCAGAGTGGCAATCAGCAACAACTTTAAGAAACCTATACTGAATAGGCTAATGATGTGCTCAATATTGGCACCAAGTACTTTACGAATACCAATTTCCTTTACTCTTTCAGCCAATGCCAGGGATACCAGACCAAACAAACCGAGCAGTGCGATCAAAATAGCTAATAGGGAGGCAATCGAGATAACCCGGCTCCAGCGCTCTTCCGCGTCGTATTGACGTTGAATGTCTTCGTCTAAAAAAGAAAATTCGAATGGTTTGTCCGGGCGAATTCGTTGCCAGCTGGTCTTGAGACGAGCAATCGTACTTTGAAAGTCATCCGGTTTGACCCTAACCAAGATATGTTGGAAGTTGGACTTGGGTTTCATATGTAGGATCATCGGTTTTATGCTCGTTTTGAGGTCTGAGAAATGATAATCCCCGGTGACTCCGATGATGCGATGATCCGCGAGGTTGTCAAATTCTTTTGGTAATCGATACTGATCAATATCCCCAACTTCATATTCTCTGACAAAAGCTTGATTGACAATTAGAGAACGACTTCTATCCTCCGGAATTTCCGGAGAGAAATTCCGACCAGCTACCAATTCAATATTTAAAAGGTCGATGTAATGAGGGTCTACCCGGTAATCAAAGACAAAGGCCTGGGTGCCGTCATCTTGCTTTATGAAAATCGCTTGATTCCCCCGATTAAAGGAGTTGGAGACACCTGCGACCTGCAGGACACCGGGCTGCTGCATGACTTCGGCCCGAAAATTATTGACGATCCTTTCGGTATTGATCGTGTCCTTATAATTGGTGTGGGTCGGGATCACAACAATCGCCTCTTGATCAAAACCAAGGTTGTGATTTTGAATGAAACGCTGTTGCTGAAAAATGATTAGAGTGCAACTCAAAAGTCCAATGGATAAGACAAACTGGAAAATCATGCCCCCCTTTGTCACGAGGTTGTTACCTCCTATTTTGTAATTGGATTTGAAGGTATTGATTGTTTTTAACCTGGCTAATAGGAAAGAGGGGTAGGCGCCGGCAATTAGTCCTGTCAGGAGGGTTATGAGGATAAGAGGTATAAAGACTGAAGGTTGCAACCATTCGATCTGCAATGGAAAATTAAAGATGGGAGTAGCAAATGGAATAAAGATATCGATCAAGATCACGCCGACTCCAAGTGATAAGACGCTAATCAGTATCGACTCGGTTAAAAACTGTGCGATGAGTTGTTTTTTCTCAGCTCCCAGAACTTGCCGAACGCCAACTTCTGTCAGTCGTCTTGAGCCCATGGCATTCGAGAGGTTGGTGAAGTTTAAGCAGGCCACCACCAGAATCAGAAGGGCGATGAACGCCATCATATTTACATAGCTTTTTTCAGCTTGTTCTTTTAATCCGTTGGCCGTCATACCTTCGTTTAGATGATAGTCTTGCAAAGCGTGGATTTCGAAGGCAAACTTAGGGTCAGCTACTTCTTCCATCGCATCGAACTTACTTTGAATGAAAGGCAGCATGTTTTTGCGAAGGCTGGGTAAGTCTGTCGTTTCCCGTAAACGAACAAAACTAGTCACGGGGAAATTGCTCCAATCACTGTCCAGTGTTTGGGGAGAATCCCGATAAACTTGGCGGATCGGTAAAACAAAATCAAATTCAATGCTGGAATTGGACGGAGCTGCTTGAGCGACGCCCGTTACTTTAAATGATCGACGCTCATCGCGGAAGATGATGGTCAAATCTTCCCCGACGGGGTTTTGTCTACCAAAATATTTTCGAGCCATGGATTCGTTCAAAACCACGGTATTGATTTCGGAAAGAGCAGAAGACGCATCCCCTCGTTTGAGTGTAAAGTCAAAGAAATCAAAGAAATTGGACTCCACAAAGAGGGCTCTTTCTTTTAGAATTTCACCGCCGGCTTCAACCAAGATTTCGTTTTCTTCCAGCCGCAGAAATTCGGTCACTTCACTAAAATTGGCCTTCAATTCTGGGGCCAATGGTCCAGGCGTTGTTGAAAGATTAAAAGTCTTGTTGATCTTTGCGGAGAGCCAATAGATCTTTTCGTATTCATCGTGAAACTGGTCAAAGGAGTATTCGTGACGAACGAAAACAAAGGCAATACATGCAGCTGCAATTCCCAATGAGAGGCCAAAAATGTTGATGGCCGCCGTCAATTTTTGTTTCCATAAAGTCCGGATGGCGATCTTGAAATGATTCTTAAACATGGTTAGATGCTTTACTGGAAAAGTAGATCAATCTTGATGAAGGGCGTCGACGGGGTTTGCCACCGCCGCTTTCCACCCATGAAAACTCACGGTAGCTGCCGCTATAACCAATACAGTTACTCCCGCAGCCAAGAAGTAGCCAACCTGCGGCTCAATATGAAATTCAAAGCTGGACAGCCACCGGCGTGAAAGGAATAAGCTTATTGGAAGGGCTATTACAATAGCAATGAATACCATTTGGAGCAATTCGAAAGAAAGAAGTTGGATAATATTTGAGATACTGGAACCTAAGATTTTCCGAATGCTGATTTCTTTAGTTTTGCGTTCAGCAGTGAAAGCTGCCAGACCAAACAGCCCCAGGCAACTAATTAGGATGGCAAATCCGGCAAAATAGCGGGATAGGGTAGCAACCCGTTTTTCACCCTCATACAACTTCTGATAATTGTCGTCCAGAAATTCGAACTCAAAAGGCAGTCCGGGGTTAAATTCCTGATAGACTTCCTCGATTTGAGCAATGCTTTCTTTTTCCTTTTCCGCTTGTATCCTGACATAAATATTGTTTCCGTAGGTGCCACGTCGCAAAATGCAGGGTTTTACATCATCGTACAAGGACTCAAAATGAAAGTCCTGTACGACCCCTACTATTTCGTATTCTTGCCTTCGATGAGTAATGATCTGCCCCACCGGGTCTAAAAAACCAAAGGTATCGGCGGCCTTTTTATTAATCAACACTTTCGCCCGATTGCCCCCTGTTTCAGGGAAATTAGTGCCTGCTATGATTTCCAGGTCAAGTGTTTCGACAATTTTTTGGCCTACGATCATGATACCAAATCGTATCGGGCTTTCCAGTTGTTCACTTCCAGGCCAGCGGATGGTACTGCTGAATCCATAGTTGCCAGTCATATCTCCATCAAAAGTAGATGCGTTGACGACGCCTGATATTTTTTGGACTTCCTCGAGAAAAGCATTGGTGTTTTCCCGAATACTCCCATCTTTATGGAACATCATAACATGTTCGCGATCGTATCCCAGATGTTTGTTTTGAATGTATTTCATTTGGTTGTAAACAACCAACGTACTTACAATCAACACCATAGAGAGTGTAAATTGAAAAACCACCAAGCCTTTTCGAGCCAAGGTCTCTCCGATCCCTCGATTGCCTCCCGCTTTTAAGATGCCAATGGGCTGAAAAGCGGACAGGTAAAAGGCAGGGTAACTGCCTGCTAGCAACCCGGTGAGTAATGTGATGCCCGCAATGGTCAGTATAGAACTGGCCTCTGCCGTCAATGCGAGTTCTTTTCCGGTAATCAGATTAAAATGAGGTAGTAAAAGACCCACCGCAGAGAGCGCTACAATCAGGGATGAAAAGGCCAACAGGGTAGATTCAGTGAGATACTGTTGGATCAATGAAGCCCGATTCGCTCCAATTGTTTTTTTGATCCCTACTTCTTTTGCCCTTCGAATGGATTTTGCGGTAGACAGATTCATGAAGTTAATACAGGCAATTAGCATAATAAATAGGGCAATGAGGGAAAAAAGACGAACGTAGCTGATCCTACCGCCAGACTGGATCCCATTATCATAATTCCCATGCAGGTAAGCCTCGGAAAATTTTCTTAGGAATAGGGTGTGCGATTGACTGTCATTTTTCTGTTGTAGGAATGGTTCGACCTTTTTGTCAAGCAGCTCAACATCAGTGCCCTTTTTCAGCGCCAGAAAGGTTAAGGGTTCGCTGTTTCTCCATTCTAATAAATCTGGTTTTCCCTTCAGGTAGCGTTCATAACTGAAAACAAGGTCAAACTGAAGGGTGGAGTTATTCGGGGGATCTTTATAAACGCCCGTTACGGAGTAATTGCCGCCAACATTTTCCCGATTGCGTTCCCATGAAAGCGACTGACCAATCACGTGATTGCTGCGGCCAAAAAGTTTACGAGCCATGGATTCGGAAATCACGACAGAATTGACTTCCTGTAACGCGACTTCTGGGTCTCCTTCTAAAAGTTCGAATGAAAAGAGTTTGAAGAAATCCTCACCTGCATAAAGTTCGCTGGCCTTCCATCGCTGATCGGCTTTGGTGACAATGCCCGTATTGTTGAGCGTCACCACCGGAACTCCCATTTCCACTTCCGGAAAATCTTCCTTTAAAGTCTGGGCTAATAGACCCGGAGTCCATTCCCATATCTGGACATCCTCTTTGTTTTCGCTAATGCGTTGCATCACTTGATAAAGCTGAGCATCTCTTTCGTGAAATTTGTCTACCAGGAGTTCATCGTGAACCCAAAGGTAAATTAGGATCGTACAGGCCAGGCCGGTAGAGAGTCCAAGTAGATTAATGAAAAACAAACTCTTGTTGCGCTGCAAGTTGCGAAAAGTAATGAGAAGATAATGTCGCCACATAATATCTGGTTTAAATGGTCATTCATTTTATTCGTTGCGCAAGGCCTCAATAGGATTTGCTACAGCTGTTTTGAAACTTTGGATCCCCACTAACAGATAGGTGAAAAACAACACTGAAAATCCAAGCAGCACCAATAGCCACCACTGAATGGAGATGTGGTAGGCAAAATTCTGGAGCCATCTCCCGGTTAAATACCAGCTAATAGGCATGGCAATGAGAATGGCAATAATCCCCAATTTGATGAAATTGCCAGAAAGCAAACGGACAATACTAAGTACGGAGGCACCTAGAACTTTCCGAATACCGATTTCTTTAGTTCGCTGTTGTGTGATGAATGTCATCAGTCCGACGAGTCCCAATAAAGCGATCAAAACACAGAAAATGCAAGTGTAGAGAAGACTTCGACCGAAGTGAATGTATTGACGGTATTGATTTGCAAAAGACTCATCCAGAAATTGGTAGGTAACGGGAAAAACCGGCTCCATTCCTTTCCAAAACTCGGTGATCTTTGGGATAGCCCGATTCATCTGGCTGGCATCAATTCGGATGGCCACTTGTCCCATCCAGGTTTCTTCTTGACGGGAAGAGATCAGAAGTGGTTCGATCTTATTTCGTAGGTCTTCATAATGAAAGTCTTCGATCACTCCAATAATGGTCCCGAATCGATCATCGAATCCGAATTTTACAGCTTGCCCAATCGGTTCTTTTAATCGAAATTGTTGAACGAAGGCCTCATTGACTACAAATGCGAGTGCTGTGTCCGTCGGGAATGACGGAGAGAAAAAGCGGCCTTCCCTT
The DNA here is from genome assembly GCA_028284395.1 of Saprospiraceae bacterium. GTDB lineage: Bacteria > Bacteroidota > Bacteroidia > Chitinophagales > Saprospiraceae > JANQRV01. The sequence goes on along the minus strand of JANQRV010000449.1, from coordinate 60 downwards.
ATCGGGATTCTAAAGGTTTCGTTCCATTCACTGTCCGTGAAGAGCGTATTTACATTAGCT
>JANQRV010000299.1 GCA_028284395.1 Saprospiraceae bacterium | reverse complement strand
CGTGCGGTACGGCGAGGTCACAAATGATCTTCGTATTGGTAGAGAGGTGCTCCGGCAGAATGACGGGCCGACTGGAGTTGGAGGACGCCACGACGATCGCACAGTCTTTGATGGATGCCATTTGATCGGTGATTCGGATTTGCAGTTGCGGATTGTGCTCCAGCAACTGTTGTTTGAGCTCGGCGATGGCCGGGTTATTGAGTTTCCGGGGAACCAGTATCATCTCCTTTACCTGGCCGGCCAGGAGTTCCGCGTACGTATTGGCAATATTGCCGCCGGCGCCGATGATGGCAACACGGGAATCCTCGATGGAAACCTGTTTGTATTTGGCGGCTTCGTAAATGGCTTTGAGTCCGTAGCCCACGGTGAGGGAGTTGCCGGTAGTTACTTTGAGGTTTTTGGTTTTGATCCAGCGGCCGTTCCTGGTCACAATAGAGGTAAATCCACCGAGACCCAGCACCTGACAGCCAGCTGCTTCGGCAATGTTTGCGGCATGCTGGATTTTGTCGACAATCCATTGAAAATCTTCGGCGCGATAGGACCTTTCGATTTCTCGGGAATCGATAAAAAGGCCGATGAAATTCAGATGTACCGTCTCGCCACCGGTGGCCCGAACGTTGATCTGGTCGAAGATCACAGGATCCAGGAATCTGGCGGTACGGCTGATGAGATGTTCCAGTTCGGAGACCGACCAGTATTCGAAAGACTGATCCCAGAGGACCAGGTCCTGAGCCTTGATGAAATGACCTACAAAAGCAACTTTCTTTGTGCCTACGGCTTGCTGATGTTCAAATTTATCGAGTTGACGGTAATCCCGAATTTTCTCTACGTGATTATTTGTCAAATAGCGCAAAAGGCTGCCCGCATCCGCTTTGGCAATGATCTCAGCCACGAATCGGAGCCCGGTCAAAAACATCTGCAGCTGCTCCCTGGAGATATAAGCGGATGGTTGAATCCGCAAAGTATTCGGATTGCTCAAAGTCGGCATGATCCTCAATCCGTGTTCGTACAATAGGTGCCCGGCAATAACATAACCGTAGTAGCCCGATTCAAAAAGAATGCGCAGCAAGTTGGAAGCGGAATCATGCTGCGACCGAAACTCGAGGCCCAACATCAGCCCCGTTCCCCGGACTTCTTTGATCACGGTCGGAAAGTCGGCTTTTATTTTCAGTAATTCTACCTTCAGCCAAGCGCCTTTTACTGCGCAGATTTCGGGAAGTTTTGTTTCGGGAATGATGTTCAAAACTTCTTGGGCAATGGTAGCGCTAAATCCATCATCCGCGAAAGTCGAAGTATTTAAAACGGAAAAGTCCTCCACAAAGCGTTCCTCCCGAACGAGCAGCGCACCGATTTTTGCAATCCCTCCGCCCAGAGCTTTCGACAGACAGATGTAGTCTTTTCTCAATCCGATGCTATCGGCCGCTAATAGACTACCGGTGCGCCCCAGTCCGGTCTGGATTTCATCGACGATGATCGGAATATTGTTGTCGGTGGTGACCCTGTTCAACCATTCGACAAAGGCCGGAGGCAATGGGATGACTCCCGCCTCGCCCCGGATCGGCTCTACGATGGCAAAGGATACCTCGCCGATTGTTGCCATGGCCGCTTCCCAGGTAGCAGACTCATTTGGATCCAGGAAATCTACTTGCAGGTCGCTGCGATTAAAATGCTCGTTGTGTACTTTCGAAAAAGATAGCGTCGCCAGGGATTTACCGTGGTAGGCATTGACGATCGCCCAACAGCGTGGTTTGCCGTTTTCCAAAATGGCGTGCTTGACGGCAGTTTCCACCGTTTCAGCACCGGTATTGGTCAGGATAACCCGGTAGTCGCCAAATATTTCCCGAATTTTGCTGTTCAGAGCTTGCGTAGCCGTTCCGATCGCCCCTTGGGTGAAGATGGGCAATTGTTGTCGGAAAAAATTAGTGGCAGTGGCGGACAACTTGGGATGGGCGTGGCCTAGGAAGTTGGCGCCGTAGCCGCCGACCAAATCCAGGATCTCCACCTCGGTTTCGCCTTTTTTTTGGAATAACAGATCTCCCTCACCGCGCACGTAACTAGCGTCTAGGCCAAGAGTGTGGAGCTTTTCTTTGAGTTTGTTCCGGTAATCGTTTGGGGTCGTTTGCTTGTACATCACAATGGTTTAATGGTTTATTGAATGGTTGATGGCACAAGTTTACACGACTTACCCCTTCGACGAAATGGAACATGATTGTGTTTTCGGTCAAAATGAGTGGATGAAGGGGATCGATGAGCGGATGATCTGATGCTATTTGAACGGCTTTACAACCCCAATTGAATGGCTTTCACTGCCAAATTGGCGACCATCCACTGATACACCTTCCACTTTTACCTCGTAAGCTCCGATGGCATCAGAACTAAAAAATTCGATGGTGGCCTTGCCTTTTGCATCCGTTTCAATGGTCGGATTCCAGTAGAGCGTATTTCTAAAGTCCGGCATGCTGTTGGAAGATGGCGCTTCGTGTTCCGGGCTTTGAAACTGTTTTTGGGGCAACAAAGTCAGGTAAGAACGCCGTAAGGCGGTTTCCGGCAAATCAAAGCATCGGGCATCCCCATCGAAGGAAGAGATTTGGATCTCACCGTTGAAAACCCCTGGATTGAGCCAGACGGGAGACAAGACGATCTCCGCCGATTCGATCAGCTTATTATTGATTTGCAAAAAAGTTCTTTGGTCGAAGACCGGCACTCCATCGACCAGTAACAACGGCTTTAGATCCTGCTGTGGACTTTCCCTTCCATTATCCACACTGATTTCTTCTTCCCCAAACTTTCCCTTCACCCGGACCGGAAGCACTACTTCATAGAAAAATTCGGGCAATGGGAAACGGGTAAAATCATCCAATTGGTAGTTGAAATCAGGTATCCCAAAAAAAGAGATGTCCTCAAATTTATTGGGTGTTTTAAAAGCCGGTCGAGGATCAAATGCCTCATAGGATTGTCCAATCTGAGCATTTACCAGGACTTGATTGGCAAAATCTTCCCATTCGGTCGGCAGTACGGCAACGGGAATATCATCTTGTTGTCGGACCGGATGAAATTCCTCCTCTAACTGCACTGCAAGGTTCAGGCCTTCTTTTTCACCAATTTGAACGACGACTTGTTTTAAACCGAACATACGGGGCAAGAGAAAAGAAAATTCGCCCTCAAGACCTGAAATGGTGGAATAAACCAGCGCTCGCTTGCCAGGAAATGCCAGAAATACCTCTACTCCTGCTATTCCTTCATTCGTGCCTTCGCGCACCACTTTCCCCTGGAGGCGCATACCCCGGTCTTCGGGCAAATACTTTATTGCGCGTGGGGTGGCCATCGGTCTCGACTTCTGCCGTGTGGAAGAAGAAGGGAAGAGATCAAAAGAATTCGGGGCTTTCAACACGACCGATAAAGACAATTGGGCAGCCAATGGTTTTCCGTCTTCATGACTCGTCTCAAGCTCGAGTACGATTTTTTCTCGCTGCCGATATTCCGTTTGACGGGTCTTTATATTGATTCGCATGCCGTTCGCCGACGCGATCGAAGCAGCAGGAATTCCCGGATCAAAAACCACCACTTCATCCGTAAATGCTGGGGCATCGGCCGCCCGAACCAGGGCTTGCTTTGGATTTAATATAAATAGCTCTTGGGTGTAGAAGGTATTTTCCCCCTCATTACGCATCCCTTTGGTATAAGCTCGCAAGTGGAATATGCCATTGTTCATGACGGGCGGCAGTTCAATGGTACCGGTTCCCATCCCCTCTTCTAAAAGCACTTTTATTTGAGAAACGGCCAGGCCTTCTGCGTTTAGCAGTTCCAAATAGGCTACCTGACTGAAATCGGTCATTTCATTCCTTCCGGCTTTTAAGACATACACCTTAAACCAGATTGTTTCTCCGTTGATGTATAGCTGCCGATCCGTTTGTACCAAAATCTGTTCCGTCACAAAGCTGGGTTTCGGCACAATGGATCCCGCATCCTGGGCACTCAGCAAGCACACGCTGACCAAAAGCCGGCTCAGCAAGAAACAGGTAAAGTATTTATTCATATCAAGTCATTTCAAACCCGGAACAATTCAAACCTTTCGAACCCGAAACAATTCAAACCATTTCACCAAAACTCCGGCTCAACCCGAGTAGCCCCATTAGCAGCACAAAAAGCACAATGCGGCTCCGCCAGTAAATAACCGACGATGGTATTGCTAAATCCAACTCGTTTGTAATCATAGAGCACATTTCCGAGTGTTACCATAGAATTATAAAGTCCAACAAAATCTCCGACCGGTACCGTATCCCCGACGCAGGGAGGCCCGGTTGGTATAGTAATCGGCCTGCCCAAATCCAATCGGTCAATGAAGATGCGTTTTTCCGATACGCCTCCCACGCCAAAATACCCCAACACCGGAATGTTTTTTCCATCGCTGCTTTGAATGTTGCCAAAGACTTCATTGGGAATGGGGTCGAAAAGGCTACCGGTTGTTTCATTGAGTTGTTCTACCTTTTGGAGGAAGAGATAGTAATCCTTGGAAATGGCGTATTGCCGGACCAGTAAACTATAGCGCAGGCTAAGGCGTGGTGATTTGTTGTCGACAAAATGAAGGGGAAAATCCAGAACCTGGTCTTCATTCAGCCCTTCGGTTGAAGCGGTCAAGATTTCCGTCGAACTTCCCGATTTCCAACAATTGACCCCTTCGAATTCGTCGGGTGTAATATTGAAAAACTCAGCCGTTCGATCTCGGCCGAATCCCTCAAATTCCGCTCGGATCCGTGGTGGATGCGGGTTTCGGTAAGCATAAGTCTCGATCCATTCCCAACGATAAAACCTCGTTTGATTCTCCGTATCCTCGGTATCCAGATACAATTGAACGCCCTGAATGGGGCCATCCAGTGGATCTTCGGGGATGATTTCCACGATTTCAAAATCGATGTCGCCAATGGGTGGAGCGGGTTTCATAAGTTGCCAATCCGAAGCAAATTGATTCTCTCCCACATCGATTAAAAGGCGATAACTTCGACCAATTTCCCCGCGGTATACTTTGGGGTCGGTTACATAGATCCCGGGATTGGTTTGCTGCAATATGGTACTCCTCCCCTCGTCATCCTCGATCATGACATTGGCATTGTCGACAAAGATCAGCTCTTCCTCCGTTAGACCAATGGATTGCGTGATCCTGACCACCGATGCACTGTCGCCATTGCTAAAAAGCGCGTCTATCACCAAAGTGCTTTCGTAATCCGCTACTTCCGGCTCGAAAGGTTCCACACAAGCATAAAGCAATAAGAGCGAAGAAGTCAGATAGATTGCTCTCCTAGTCATATTTTAAAATTATAGGTTAAGGTCAAAAAGGGCCGGCCGAAAATCGACAACTTATAGCCCTGTGCATCGACACCATCGCTCACAAAGTAGATGGAATAGACATTTCTTCTACCGGTTACATTGTAGAGAGACATGGACCAGGAGCTATGGGCCAACTTTTTTGATCGGTGATTGCCATCCAGGTTGACGGAGATGTCCCAGCGAAAATAATCGGGAACACGAAATTCATTCCGCCTAGAATACTGCAAACGCAAACCGTTGGCGAATAAATACTTGGCGACGGGTATGGTCACCGGCCTTCCGGTACTGTAGGTCAGGTTAGTCGATATACTTACCCGGCGGGAGGCTTTGATATAGCTCACAAAGGTCAGATCGTGGGGCTTGTCAAAATTGGAGGGAAACCACTGGCCCTGATTGATCTGATCTTCCGGGAAGATACTATTGGAACGAAAGCGCGTTCTGGAATAAGTATAGCTCAGCCAACCATTCAACCGCCGGCCATTTTTTTTCAGCAGCAGTTCGACACCGTAGGCCCTGCCATCTCCATTGATTACATCGGTCTCCAGGTTTTCATTCAACAACAATTCCGCTCCAGCCTTATACTCTACCATGTTTTGGATGATCTTATAGTAGCCTTCTACGGAGAACTCCAATTGATCGTCCATCATATTGCGAAAGAACCCCAAAGAGAACTGATCGCCCGTTTGGGGTAAAATGTGCTGGTCGGAAAGTTTCCAGGTTGCGGTCGGAGAGACCGTTGCCGAGTTAAACAGCATACTCAAATACTGACGATTGCGATTTAAGGCCAGTTTGAATGAATTATTGGGGTCCAACGCATATCGCATGGACAACCGATATTCAGGGCCATTATAGCTCTGGACCAGTTCTCCGCTCGCAAAATCTCTGGTGCCTAAGACATTGCTCTCAATTCTCGGGGCATTGGCACGATATTCATTTACCGTCTGCGGCCCTAAAAACATATATTGGGTGAATCGCAGTCCGGCGGAGATCGAAAAGGCATCCGAAACCGTCCATTCGTCACTTAAATATACACTGCCCTCCAACGCAATTTCCTCGGACAACGCTCTATTCTCGGTAATCGATTCGGACGTATTGCCCTTAATGCGCCCCGGGTCTAAGCGGTAATTCACCAAATTAACCCCAAAATTGAGTTGATGGTCGTCACTGGGGGCGTACGAAAAATGCGCACGACCTTCCGCATAATTGATCTTGTAGGAAAGTTCGAATCCCGTCAAGGGCTGCTTGTCACTGCTCACCTTAAACTGGTAACTACTGTAAACCCCCGAAAAAGTACCAAACAGGCGATCGCCAAAGGCCCGTTGATAGTTGACAACTACATTGCTGTTTTGGTAGCCAAAAGTAGAATCTCCGTTCAATGTAAAATCGTCATTGCTGAAGTAACCGGATACATCCAGAAAATCATTTTGGGCAATTTTCGTTTTGACCCGGCCCGTAAAATCGTAGTAATTTGCCCGGCTATTGCGAATCGATGCATTTTCAATTCGGTCTAAAATCCAATCCGCATAGGTGCTTCTGGCGCTCAATAGAAGGGTGGTTTTATCTTTGATGACCGGCCCTTCTACGGTGACCCGCCCCGTTACCGGACTTATGCCGCCCTTAACCCACCAGCGATCGTTGGCTCCCTCTTTCATCTGCACTTCTAAAACGGAGGAAATCCGGCCACCATATTTTGCGGGAATACTGCTTTTATACAATTCAAAGCCGTCAATTACATCGGAACTGAAGGAGGAAGTAAAACCAAATAAATGCGAAGCGTTGAATACCGGCGCCCCGTTCAGCAAAACCAGGTTTTGATCGGCTCCACCACCACGGACGTTGATACCGGAGGAGAACTCCCCTACTGATTGCACGCCCGGCAGCATCAAGGCAGTTCGGATCACATCGACCTCACCCAACAAAGTGGGCAACTCCTTAATGGTTTCTGTCTTCAAGGCCTCGACGCCCATTTTCACATCCCGGATGCTGGCTTTTTTATTGGCACTCACCACCACTTCTTCAATGTTCAAAATGAGCGCCCCGAGCCCCACATCCATTTGGCCGCTGGCATAAAGTTGTAGTTTCTGGATTTTTTCTTTTAGCCCCACACTTTGGAAGGTAACCTGGTAACGACCCTGGGGAAGCATTAGCTCATAATAGCCACTGGAATCGGTAGTGGTTCCCTGCGCTAATTCGTCAACATAAATGATGGCGCCATCGAGGGCCTCTTCGGTGTCGCTATTCCGGACCCAACCACTTAATTTGACTTTGGGCTTTTGTTCCGGAGCTGCAGGGTCGCCAATGGTAAACCACTCCGTTTCAAAATCTTCCAACTGTTTTTCCAAAGAAGTATTGACCACCGGCGCAATTTCCGTGTTGGTGACCTCTTCAACATCATTTGCCGTTTTCCAATTTATTTCCGGGCGAATGGTCGAGCCCGCAGTCAAAACAACCTGCCCCTGGGCATTGATAAAATACTGGTATTCCGTCCCGGTAAATGTCCAAGCCAAAATTTCGGTAAGCTTTGCCGGCGTTTTTTGCTGATGCACCTGAACGTCGGTCATCCAACCGGAAAAATAGTAGAACTGAAGGTCATAGGTCTTACTTAGATCTTCAACAAACGTTTGGAAAGTAACCCCGTCGTAATCTTGATCTATCTCTAAATGAAAGGGATCAGTCGATTGCGCGATCAAGCAAAAAAAGCTGCTGATGCTGCAACTGATCACAAGCATAACTTTTGTCATAAACTAGTGCCTTGAATGTTTGTACACAATTACTTAGGAGCGTTTTGACTTTTTTATTTGTGTTTATTCGCGTGATAAGTCGTCGAGATACTGCACCACCGCAGACCAATCGTTGTTACTTGGCCTCTGTAGGGTAATGCCGGTCCGTTTCAAGAAGGACTGCAAAGCTTTTTTTTCTTCCTCACTTACCGCTTTTAGTAGGCTTTTCTTATTTCGGATTCGAAAAACGGTCCCCTCTTCATTCAGCAGGAACATTTGGTCCTTTCTAACAAAATTGGGTATCGATTGCCTGGATTGAATCGCCAGTCCTTGCTTGATCAAGAAACTGTATCTGCCCTCGTAAATGGCTTCGTAAAAGCCAGTCTTCAAACCAGTTTCGCGGTATTCACTATAGGCTAAATTGATGAATTTGCGTTCCTCCAAGGTGAAAGACTCCACGTGCTGTTTGATCAATTGGATGAGCTTAGGTTGTTGATCCTGACGGTAAATGAAAACGAGTTCATCTTTGTAAATATCGTACCACAAAGGTAGGTTGTTGTAGTACTGACCCAGTAAGTTTACGTCTCCGAGCTGCCAGGACCTGGTTAAAAACTGGCTTCCCTTCACCCCGGCGTAATCCCGTACGTACATTTTTCCTTGGAGTAAGTTGTCGATGTGGGAGACGGGGATTTCCGCCTTCGATTGTTGAGAAGGTTGCGCCACGCTCATCGAGCTAGCAGTGACAAGGCATAACAGTGACAGGGTTAGATGAACCCAATTCGGTGATTCCATAAAACAGTCGTGTGCTCCAGATCTGGCGTTATTGATTCCGCAAGGAACGGCCGTATCTGAATATCCTTTGGGAAAGATAATTAAAATTGAGGTATCGAGGTATTCTTAGTGATGAATGGCAAGTTATTTTCCTATCGTTATTTTAAGCTTATACCTACGGAAAGCTGCTTCCTTGTCAGTACATCATCGGGTCAAATAACAAAAAACTCATTCATCCCGGATAAATTGAATCGGATTCGTCCGGGCCGCCCGCATCGTAACAAAGCTCACGCTTAGCCAGGCCAACATCAGGACCAAACCAACGGCCAGCGCAAAAACCCAGAACGACATGCCAACGTGATAAACAAAGTTCTCCAGCCAACTCTGCATCAAGAAATAGGATACGGGAATACCGATCAAACTGGCGATCAGGATGGTGATCATGAATGTCCGGGACAATAGATTGACAATGTGGTGTAGTTGAGCCCCGAGAATCTTACGGACGCCAATCTCCTTCGTTTTCCGATCCACCAAAAAGGAAGCCAGGCCGTACACGCCCAAACAGGCGACGATTAATCCCAGTAAAGCGAAGACCCTGGTCAGGGCCGAGATCCGCTCCTCCCCAACGTACATTCTCGAGAATTCATCGTTAATGAACCAGTAGTCGAAACCCACATCGGGAAAAACGGCCTTCCAGGTTTTCTCAACTTCAGCGATCTTTTTGCCGACCTGATTACCGGGCAATTTGACGTAGACAATTTGATCGATGGGATTCGGGCGGGTGGTCAGTAGCAGGGGCTCCACTTCCTCCCGCATGGATCGAAACGGAAAATCTTTGAAGACGCCAATGATCTGCCCGGTAAAACTGGTGTCATTGGCCGTCTGAACGACAGACAGACCGATGAGGTCTTCGTAGTTCAACCCCAAGGTTTTGGCACCACTTTCACTGATCAGGTAATTGGATCCGACTTCATTGTCTTTTTGTTCGAAAGGCCGACCACTTAGTATTTCCAAATCAAAGACATCGGCAAAACTGTAATCGGTGTTCAACAAACTCCAGTTGTATTCATTGCCATTAGCGCTGGGAAAGCGAAAATCGGCATCGATGCTGCCAAAATACTCCTGGCGGGGCAAATGGTTGGCAATGGTAACTTCCGAGATGTCGCCGTCTTTCAGCAATTCCGATCTCAATGTTGGGTATTTGTCAAAGGAAGCATTCCCTCCAAAACGGATGGACAGCATCTGATCGCCGTGCTGATTGAGTTTGGATTGACTGATGAAATGCATTTGATTGAGCATGACCGCTGTACAGATGATCAACACGATGGAAATTGAAAACTGAATGACCACCAACACCTTGCGAAAACGCTCCGATCCCTTTCCGGAGGAAAAACGGCCTTTCAATACCTCTACCGGTTCGAAACGCGACAGGTAGAGTGCCGGATACAAACCAGCAACGATGGCGACAAACACCGATATCAGCAAAAGAGCCATGAGCACTACGGGACTAAAAACCTGCGCGACGCCAAAAGTCTTATGGGCCAACTGGTTGAACAACGGCAGGGCTAAAGCAACAAAGACCAAAGCCAGTATAGAAGAGATCAGAGTCGTCACTACGGATTCGCCGAAGAACTGAGATATCAAATGGCCTCGGTTGCCCCCCAGGGTCTTTCTCAGGCCGATCTCCATGGCTCTTTTGGTAGAGCGGGCAGTAGCCAGATTCATGTAATTGATTGCCGCGATCAGCAGAATGAGCAAGCCAATCGAAGAGAAAATGTATATGTAATTGATGTCGCCGGCGCCTTCATTGACCCAGGTGACTGAGGAGTCGAAGTGTAAGGCGGTAATTTTTCTAAAAATGGGGGCATCTTGTGTGGGCGCCTCCGCCTGATGTTCGTGAATCATCGTTGTGAGTCCCTGTTCTAATTTTTGCATATCGGCCCCCGCCTCTACCCTGAAATAGGTCTCCGGTCCAAAATTATCCCAACCCCGGTAGATTTGATCGAAAAAGTCTCCGAAAACCGGTCTTAGAATTTCGACATTCAAGAGGTAATCCGGACGAATATGAACATTATCGGGATAATCTTTGAAAACGGCCGCAACCGAGGCGATCAACTCCTGTCCCTGCGTTACCGGATGAGTAATTTTGAGGCTTTTTCCGAGCGGATTGACATCGCCGAACAGTTTTCCCGCCGTACTTTCATTAATGGCGATCGCATTGGGTGCCTTGAAGGCTTCCTCTCGATTGCCAACCACTGCATCGAAATACAAGAGGTCCGCATACGTATTTTCGACCCACCGCAAGTTTTCCGTCAATAGTATCTTATCCCTTTCTTCGTTATTTACCGCGACCGGATACCCAAACCAAAAAGCTCGGGTGCATTCCAGTACTTCCGGATATTGCGCTTTCATCTCCTGACCCCAAGCGCCCGGAGCAAAGGGCTGTGCATCCGCAGTGCCGTCTTCTCCCGTCTGTACGTGCCCCAATCGATATATTTGCTGGTGTTGGGGATGAATGGTGTCGTAGCTGAGTTCATCGGAAATGTAGAGGAAGATCAAAAGAGCACTGGCAATGCCCAAAGCCAATCCGCTGACATTGATCAGCGAATAAATTTTTTGGCGACTAAAGCTTCGAAGGGCGGTCAAAATGTAATTGCGCAACATGTTGATTTAACGTTTTATAGGTTCTGAACTTGGAATGGGAGAGAGCGTTTGCAAATCAACCTTCAGTGAGCATTTTGACAGAATTAGCCGTATTCGGCTATTTATATAGATGGGGTTGGAAGTGAAATAGTTGCATTGAAATTTATTTTATCTTGAAAGTATTTATAATTCCTAATCACCCGGTGAAAACATCACCCAATCCCCCTCAATATCCCGTAGTACCGCACTGCGAATCGCCCCCAAACCATCAAACACAAAGGACAATCCACCGATCTTTCCCAGGTCGTTCTCTAGAGTGTGCTCCAAAATCAACGTCTCGTCTAAAGAAATCGTTAGCAACTGATCGCGACAAGATACCTCGACCCGAACCCAATCTTCCGTAGTCCAGCCAAAGCCGGAAAGGTCATTGTTTTGCCCCAGCAAGGGCTGTCCGGCCAGGTCGAAATTCAATGCCCCGATGCAGCCGGGGCGGCAAAAACCGAAACTGAGCTTGGCGTTGGTTCCGTAGATGATGATGGAAGCCACCTTACAGGGACTGTTCTCAAATGGCTGCTGCAATCGAAAGGTGGTCTTCAGCGAAAAATTCTTCCCGTCTATCTTCGGTTCATCGGCCACATTAGACAACCAGAAATTGACGTAATCTTTATCCTTATCCAGCTGTGAGAAGTCTTTCGCCTTCAACTCCAGGATACTATCGATTGTCAGTTGTTCTCGTCGTAGGTAGATGGGGAAATTGAGTGAAGACCGATTCAGCAGGGCTTGCCAGCCTTCGGTCGAAAACTTTAGAGAAGTTTCTTTCACCGGGGCACCGTCCTTGAGCAGTGCGACCTTGAAATAGCCCGGAAAATAATAGGTGTCAGCCAGTTTGCCGCTGCTTTCCAGAATGGGAAGCGGTTGGCTTTGAATATCGGATGGCGTGATCGAAAAGCTGGTTGCCGGGAGCACGCCAAGATCGTAGGCGAAGGAAACGGATGCGGGGAGTCCTTTAGAAGTGACGGTGGCTTCAAATGAAATGCGATCGATTTTTTCTTCGCTCAAAGCAGTAGTCTGAACGAGGTAAAGGAGCATTGTTCCGCCGACTAGGATGGCTGTTATGATGACCCAAAGCACCGGCATCAGTCGACTTTTGCGACGAGGCAAGGTGATATCCGAAGCGGGAAACTGTTCCGGAGTTTGACGAAAGTGATTCCAATGTTCATATCCGGCAAATTGTGCAAGGATGTTTAAGGTGCTCCGGCTGGGGCTGTTGTCTTGCCTGACTTTGCCCCATACTCTTTTCAAAGTAGTCACACTCAGCGCTTCGCCCGTTTTGTCCAGAATCTCCTGGCGCAAGGCTTCAAATTCATGTCCGGACCACTCCACACCCCTACCCCAGCCTAATTGTTGCTCAATTACCTCGATGAGCTTTTCCAGATCTTCTTGCATCTAAGTTCTCTAAGTATTTAACAAACAAATGTTTATGGGTTTGAATAATTTTGAACAGCATTGAACAGTAACTGAATGACATTGCCATACGGCCGAATGGCGTCCAGATCGCCGATCGGCTACATTTGAAAAAAAACAATGACTAAGTTATGAATTTAAAACAGCAAATCATCATTCCGTTTTTTCTTTTGGCAAGCCTTTCGTTGACCTTCATTTACGGCCAGAAAATCACCACGATCAGTGGGCGTACCATTGCTACGGAAACAATCGACGCTTTCCTGGCCGAACAGATGAAGGCTTTGAAAATGCCGGGACTTTCCATCGCCATCATCAATGACGGACAGGTCGTCTACGAGCGCTCCCTGGGTGTTACCAATGCCAGCACCGGCCAACAAGTAGATGAGCGAACCTATTTTGAGGTAGCTTCTTTGACAAAACCATTCTTTGCCTATCTCGTGATGAAGCTAGCCCACGAAGGCCGGATTGATCTGGACCGCCCACTGGCCGAATACTTGCCCAATCCCGAACTGGATCACGATCCGCGCTA
>JANQRV010000275.1 GCA_028284395.1 Saprospiraceae bacterium | reverse complement strand
AGCGATTGCTCAATTCTTGCTTTCGAAAGGAGCGACTTTACACGAACCGGATGCCTATCGGTCCGTTTTATTGGGTGCTTGTGAGGTTTTGAATGCTGCTGCTTTTGAAATCTGTTTGAAGTATATGGAACGGAACATTGATCCCGAAACGGCACGCAATTGCCTTGCGATGGTACTATCTACCTATAGCCGGAACCCGATTGCTAAACACAAGATCTTGAAGCAGTTGGCTATCCGGCATTTTGAACTGCCGGATACTCCGGTCATGGCCTTACATGCCGGTCGCCTGGATCGGTTGTCCAATCATCTTGCCAAGGATCCGCATTTGTTCGAAAGAAGGTTTGAAGAAGCCGAAGTTTATCCGCTAACACTCGGGATCAAGCCGGGTGATGGTCTACATCTCGCACCACTTCAACAAACCTCACTCTTGCATTTGGCAATTGAATTCGACGAACGGGAGATTCTCCGGTGGTTACTGGAGCAAGGTGTTGACCCCAACTTACAAACGGGCATCGATGCGGAAGGATTCGGAGGACACACTGCACTTTTCCATGCGACGGTTTCCTATACTTGGCAGGATTCAGAAAAGGCGCGATGGCTACTGGAAGCGGGAGCCGACCCCAATCGGAGAGCAACCATCCGGAAACAACTACGGTATATGGGACAACGTCATTTGGAAAGAATGTATGAATTTAACAATGTGACGTGTATTGGTTTTGCACGCCAGTTTAAGGTCTCCGCCTGGGTCAGTGAACCTTCCATTCGATGTATCAAGGACTTTGGCGGAGAAGAATGAAAATAGGGTACTGGCTAAATGATACTAAGTAGTATGAATAGCTTTAAAGACGTTGCGTCTTTGAAGCTAGAGGGATGACGGCGAATATGGTTACTGGGCTTTGATCACGATGACACCGCCGCTTCCTCGGGTACCGAAAATGGTCGCATCGGAACCTTTTAATACTGCTAGCGACTGTATATTCATACCCCGAACAAGGTTGACGGCGCGTCCGTAATCTCTTCCGATATCTTGTCCGTTCAAAACGAATAGAGGGCCGGTATTGGCATTGATTGAGTTGACCCCTCTGACCAGGATGGTTGCGTTTGCTCCGGTGCCATTCACCGAAACACCACTGGTGCGTCGCAGGTATGCTTCGAGCGGATTGACCGGATTCAAGGTCTCGGGGTTTAAACTCTTCACATTACTGCTGGCTAAAGTGGAAGTATTGCCAGTGCCCAGGTAGGTTGACTTCTGACTGCAGTTGGATAATGCCAGACCAAGGATGATGATGGAGCTAATCAGTTTCAAGTTTTTCATAATGGGTGTTTTATCATCCAAGTTAAACAAAATCATTCGGATGCCAGGGTGTCTCTATTAAGCTCCTTCGTAGGCTTCCTTTAGCCAGGCCATTACTTCCGGGTCGATGTCTTCTTTTTGTGACAGACGGACCCGGTGGGTACACATGGATCCGAAAGGGCCGGATGATTCAAGTCGATCGGTTGTCGGCTTACCCTTTAGCTTTAAGCCAAGATCGATTCTGGTTTTAGTAGAAGGCTGGATCAAGGCAAATTGCTTTTTGCGTTTAATGCTTACATTCGCTTTTTTGGGAACTATTTCAATGTCTTTTCCCAATTGGGTAATCTGTTTTAGGAGCTGCTCGTAAATGGGTTTGAGGTTTTCTTTCTTGGCATATTGATTTTGCAGCAGGTCCTCTGCTGACTGGGACCCGGCATCGGCGGCCCTTGCTTTTAGGGAGACAAAGTTGGCGAAACCATGCGTCATGCCGAATTCGCCCTTCAGGAATTTCATGATTTCACCGTGTTTCTGTAACTGAGTTTTACGGACGATTGTCATCCATTCCTCCAGGCTTTTGCCTGTCTTTTCTTTTAATCCTTTTTCCATGTCGTAGTAAAGTTAAGTTTAATTGGTGTCAATCAGTTTATTACCAGGCACCGAGGATCAGGCCCATCACCGTAAGTGCAATAGTGCTGTATCCCGCATTGATTAGAAATAGTCGGAGGGTTTTCATTTCAAAGAGGTACTGGATCCCCGTCATGGTAGCTACCCAACCCAACCCAGCCAGAAAACCTGCCATTGCACCAAAAGTGACGTCGGATTCCGGGCCAATAAACATGGCGAGGTTGAAAGCAGCGAAAATGGCCAGTAAAATGGAAATACCAAATACCTGGCTCATGTTGCGCTGTTTGAGATCCTCTTCGGTAAAACCAAATTCCGCCATCCAGGCTTTACCGAAGAGTGGTCCGTACCAAATTCCTCCGATGAAAAAAGCCGAAAGACCGGAAACAAGAATTGCCAACCAATTCAAATGTTCGAATGCGTTTGCCATATCCATAATCTTTTTTGCACAAAGCTAGGGGAGTGACAAAGCAAAGTATTGTAAAAAATTTACCGACTTGTTTGAAATCAACCGACCGGGAAGAAATTGTGCCGCTCATCGGTCAGCGGAGCATCCAAAAATTCCTTGGGATTGAAGCCGGAAAAATGTTTGAATTCTTTGATAAAATGGGCTTGGTCGAAGAAGCCACATTCGTAACTGATTTGTGCCCAGGAGATTTTCTTTTGATTTTGAACTTTCGGAATAATTTCATTGAAACGGATGATACGCTGAAAGAACTTTGGTGTAACTCCGCAGTACTTCTTAAATAATTGGATTAGGTGCTTTTGTGAAATGCCCATTCCCCTTATCATTTCCTGAAGATTGGTATGTAGAAAAAGGGGATCGGCAACCATCTTTTGTACGACCTCCCGGACGAAAGTTTCCGGGGTGTATTCCTTCCGGTAGCGGCCTAGCAACCACTCGGTGATTACCTCAAATTTGTCAGCCGGATTATTCCCGTCCAACAAGTCTTGTCGCAAGGAAAGTAATTGATCTCCGATCACATCTTTCGTTGAGAGCACCAGATCATTCAGCGCGTCGACGCGACGGTGTAAGAAGGGATAAGCACCCCAGGGTTTGAATCGAACGACAAACATCTCGGAGTCCGGGTGAGCCGAGATCGAAATGTATTTACGGTGAATGCCGGAAATCCAACTCTTATCAAAGGTTTGTTGCTCCTTCAGGCTGTCGTTATCGTAAACGGTCCGCGGCATGCCATCAAGTTCAAAAATCAAATGGACACTGCCGTCCGGCACCACCCGTTCAATGGAGTGCTCCGGGTTGTACCCTTGGTAGTAGATAAAACAATCTATATAAGATGACAAGGGGGGAGGCGGAATATACTGTTCAAAAATCTTCATCAGTAGATCTATTATGTTTATTGCGAATGGTCCTTCAAGCCAATTTCAAATCGCTCCCGGTTCTTCCTTATTCGGTGCGTTCTCTCTTCTTGTGATTCCGGTGAAAAACGCGCAAGGCTATTAAAAATATCGAAGTAATCGTCTTTTTTTCGAATGGCCGAATGCAATCCCTGAATTAAATTCGTTCTGGTATGTTCCGGATGCTTGGAGTAATGGAGCAGCCAATCACGTGGAATAGAGTCGACCATTTTGGTGAAGTCAATTTGGGACAGAGCAAGAAAAAAGTCATCAAAATCGCTTTGAGTAATGACCGGCCGGTAGAATGGATTTTCTCGCAATGCTTTTAATATGGATGGATTGCTCTCGTACCGAAAGGGGTGAAGGCAGTTTCGAAATAGCAAACAAGATTCATAGTCGATCGTATAGAACTGCACCTGTTGGTATAGAACATTGGGGTTTTTCGGGGTTCGATCGACATTCAGTAAAAAGAGATCGAGCAGGAATAGCCGATCCGTTTCCGCAGAATGAAGAATGCGTTCGATAGGGTAGGATTGTAAATCTTCCAGAAACGGGAAGGCGATATTAAGGCCTCTGCTCTTGTCGATCAATTCGCCGACCTCTATGTGCAAATGTTCGATCGGCATTTCCGGAGAGATATTAACCACTTTTGGCGTTAGTACCGGCAATTTCAATGCACTGCCGATGTTTCCCGCTAGCCATTCGTTGATCAATGCCAATGAACTACTCATACCGTACTTGAGTTTGCAGAGCAATTTTTCTCCGTCCAAACTCTTGACAACAATGGGAATGGAAGAGCCGGTGCGCATAAAATCCAAGACCTCCCCAACATGGACGATTTCGATATTTTGCGGCTGAGCCATCTTTATCGGTTTTTTGATACTGGGGTTAGGAAGTGAATTTTAAGCCCCTGAAAGCCAATTTTCCCAGTACTCCAGCCAGTGACGATTCTTCGTTTATTAGACGGTAAAATCATGGGTTACAATTTGTCTCCTTCGTGTAAATGCTGTATTAGAACGATTCAAACCCCAATGTCCTCATTCCACAAATTGGGAGATTCTGAAATGAATTTTTGCATCAGCCTATAACAAGCTTCATCATCGACTACAATTACTTCGACGTCATTCGACCGCAGCCATTGTTCCGCTCCCATAAATGTTCTGTTTTCGCCGATAATCACCTTGGGAATTTTGTAAAGCAAAATCGTGCCGCTACACATGGGGCACGGGGATAGCGTAGTGTATAAGGTGCACGCCTGATAGACAGCTGCCGGCTGGCGACCTGCGTTCTCGAACGCATCCATTTCGCCATGAAGAATC
>JANQRV010000264.1 GCA_028284395.1 Saprospiraceae bacterium | reverse complement strand
AAGTAGTGGTGGAGCTGCTGCTGCACTGGCGAGTGGTTTATTTCCACTGGCCGATGGTAGCGACCTGGGAGGTTCCCTTCGCAATCCTGCCGCATTTTGCAATGTCATCGGTTTTCGTCCGTCCATCGGTCGAGTTCCTTCTTTGGAGGGAGGTTGGGAAGGGCGCCTGGCAACTGCCGGTCCAATGGCCAGGTCGGTACGCGACGTTGCTTTATTGTTGGCTGTACAAGCAGGGCCGGATGCCCGTGACCCACTGTCACTCCCTAATATGGGTCCATTGGCGGAAACGGATTTGAAAAAAGACGTAAGGGGTTGGTGCATTGGCTGGACATCGGATTTTGGAAGATTACCGATCGAACCGGAAGTGGTAAAAACCAGCAAAAACGCTATTTCAATCTTCAAATCGATGGGTGTCCAGGTACGGGAGCAACAGTATCCACCGATCATGCATGCCCATGCAGAAGAAAACGAAATAGATGCCATGCAAGTTTTTCGAATCTACCGAGTGCTGGCTCTTTCCGGCTTCATCAATGAGATACAGCGATCGATTGGCATTGACGGGATCAGGAAGTTCATGAACGAAAGTACTTCTCAGTACCAATTCATCGAGGCCTATGAAGCCGTTACTGCAGATTTGTTGTTCAAGGCAGAGATGAATCGCCGACGTATTTTTCGACAGTTTTTGGCTTTCTTTGAAAATCACGACTTCTTGGTGGTGCCTACTACCCAGGTTCAGCCATTCGATGTCGACCTGGATTATATCCGGCAGATCGGAACGGTCCGCTTTGACGACTATCTGGAGTGGATGGCCATTTGCTGCATCATTTCTTTGACCGGCCTGCCTGCTATTTCAATGCCCTGTGGGTTTTCGAAAGATGGCCTGCCCATCGGCATCCAAATCATCGGAAGACCTCAGGCGGATCTATCGGTATTGCAGCTGGCCTATGCCTTTGAGGAAGCGAGCCAGTACTCCGCCAAATATACTGGTCGGAGACCAGTCATCATCTAAATTTAAAATGTTATGTCCAATATCATTACACCCATCGAATCCTATCGTAAAACCAACTTTCGGGCACAGGTTTCCACGGGTCATTACATTCAGCACGATGTGTATACCATTGGCGAAGGAGCTCCCATTGTTATTATCCAGGAATTGCCGGGTATCGGCCCGGAAACCCTTCGACTAGCCGATGAATTCGTACAAAATGGCTTCCAGATCGTGCTACCACATTTGTTCGGACCCCTAGGCAGGAAAAGCATGTTGGGTAACTTGGTCCGGGTTTTCTGTCTCAGAAAGGAATTTTACTTGTTTGCCGCCAATAAAACGAGTCCGATTGTAGACTGGCTCCGACAGCTCTGTGCAAAAATCAAAGTAGAGACTGGTGCGAAGGGAGTGGGGACCATCGGCATGTGCCTTACGGGAAATTTTGCCCTGGCCATGATGGCCGACGACCATGTTTTGGCTTCCGTTTCTTCCCAACCTTCCATGCCCCTTTTTAAAGATCGCGATCTGCATCTTTCGTCCCAGGATCTACAGCGTGCCAAAGACCGCTTAGCAGCACAAGGACCGATGATGGGCCTTCGTTTTGCGGGAGACGTTTTGTGTAAGGCCAGCAAGTTCAAAGCCATTGATGAGGCCTTTAACTCGGAAAAAACCTGTATAGATTTGAAGACACTACCGGGAAAAGGGCATTCCGTCCTGACCATCGATTTTGTGGATGAAGACGGTCATCCTACGCGAGAAATACTCAACCAGGTAGTGGCCTATTTCGGCGAGAAGTTGAAGTAATTCCATGTACGAATATCTAAAAAAAAAGGTAAAACGGGTATTGCCTTCCCAACTACTTTGGCGGGTCGAGCCCATGCTTAGGAAGCTCATTTTCCAGTTCTATCGGGGTAAGGGCTGTTACTGTAATCTCTGCGACAAGCAATTTTCCCGATTCATCCGCTTGTCATCGAAAGAACTACTTTGTCCCAGTTGCGGGAGCCTGCCCCGCAACCGGCGTCTTTGGCTTTTATTGACCAAGGACGGGAATTTTAAGGGAAAGGTATTACACTTCTCTCCTTCGCGGGTCCTTTACCGAAAGTTCAAGTCGCAGCCCGATATCGAATACAACAGTAGCGATTTCGAAAATGAATTCCTCGCTGACCTCAAATTTGACATTACCAGTATTGATGTACCGGACGGTCAATTTGACTTGGTCGTTTGTTATCACGTACTGGAACACATCGATGAAGATCAATTGGCTATGGCAGAGCTTTATCGAGTACTAAAACCAGGTGGCACCGCACTACTACAAACTCCTTTTAAAGATGGAGCAATCTACGAAAATGAAGACATTACTGACCCGGAAGGCAGGCTTCTTCATTTTGGCCAGGAAGATCACGTTCGGATTTACTCCGTGAATGGCCTTTCCAATAGGCTGGCTGGGGTTGGTTTCCGGGTAGAGGTACGAACCTTTCCAGAAACAGAAGAAGACAAGCGCATGGGTCTCAAATCGGGAGAAACCGTTCTGATGGCCTACAAAAAGGAAAGTTGAGACCAAGGAATTTCCCGGGCCTTTAATGGTGAAATTTTACTATTTTCAGTCCGTACAATCAAATCACGATCATGAAAAGGTGTTTACCGATTTTTCTTATAGTCACTATCCTTGTCATCAGTGCGAAAGCACAGCAAGTTGAATCCTACGATTACGCTCGTTTTAATAAAGAAATGGTACAAAATGGCGTTCAGACCATCTTAATGTGCAATGGCCTCTTTACTTCGGAGAGGAGCCTCGAACAGGTTTTTGACCAAGAACTCAAATACCTTAGACAACCGGTCGGTACGGCCAAAGGCGGCGACTACCAAATAGATTGGGAACGCAAGACCGTTGCCATTGGATCACCCGGCGGTATTCCCGTAATGCGCGCTGCCTTTCGGAAAGGACTGGGCTGCGTAAGCCTACCTCCCGATCAAACTTTCGAACATCTGGATAAACTGCCCATCCTGGATACTCCACCGCTTGCCGGTGATCCAAACATCATCGCATGGCCGGATGGAGACCTGGTCAAAAAGCAAGCACTTCCTTCAAATGTAGACAAAGCAGCGCTCGAAGCAGCCTCCAAATGGGCCTTCGAACGAGAGTCTCCGGAACAGGTGACCCTAAGTTTGATCGTCCTGCACAAAGGGCAAATCCTTCACGAACGCTATGCCCCCGGTGTTAAAATGTCGACCAAGACCCGAACGTGGTCGACTGCAAAAAGCATTGCTGTCACCTTGATCGGCATGCTGGTTGATGAGGGTAAACTTCAATTGGATGCCCCACTGGGATTCGACTGGCTGCCAAAGGAAAGATCGGCCGACAATGACCCAAGATCCGAGATCACTCTACGACATGTCTTGAACATGTCGAGCGGCCTTTACACCGTCGATAACCGTAGAATGGAATATGCGACCGGGTCGGGTCTAGCTTACTGGGCAGGAGCCAGCATTGTAAATGGGGCG
This sequence comes from Saprospiraceae bacterium, assembly GCA_028284395.1. Taxonomy (GTDB): domain Bacteria; phylum Bacteroidota; class Bacteroidia; order Chitinophagales; family Saprospiraceae; genus JANQRV01. Next base: position 16,011 of record JANQRV010000264.1, on the reverse strand, counting down.
CTCAACCGGGGTTTGATCCGAAAACCAGGCACCTACTGGGACTACGAAAACTACGATACCATCCTAGGGGTTTACGCCATGAAAAAAGCCATCGGAGACGATCAAGCCTATCTGGAGTTTCCCCGCAAAGCCCTATTGGATCGAATAGGAATGAGAAATACCTTCCTTAGTGTGGATCGATTCGGCGATTTTGTATTGAGCAGCCAGGTTTATACGACGGCAAGAGATTTGGCGAGATTTGGACAGTTGTATCTACAAAATGGCGTATGGAACGGCGAACGGCTCATTTCAGAGGATTGGATCAAGTTTGTCCGAACCCCGGCCCCGGCTTCCGCTCCGCTCGGCAATTTCTACGGCGGCCAATGGTGGTTGGTTCCCGATGATCGCAATGACGTACCTAAAGATGCCTATTCTACGGCAGGTAACCGTGGCCAGTACGTAATCGTCGTTCCTTCTCACGACCTGGTCATTGTCCGGCGGGGCTTGGATTACGGCCGCCAGGGATTCAACCGTTGGGATCTTACCCGCGAGGTTTTGAAAGCTTTCAATTGAATGCACAAATCTGCGCTTTGACCATTAGTGAGTGGTAACGATCACGCAACCTTTAACTTCATTGCTCTCAATGAGATCATGGGCTGTAACAATCTCGCTAAGGGGAATTTTATGAGCAATGCGGTGTTGCAGCTGATTGCGTTCCAATAACAGGGTGGCATCCCGGATCGCTTCTAATTTTGCCGCCTCCGGCATTGCATAAACCACGATCAGTCGAAGCGTTAAATCCAGGTACATCATCCGGTAAAAAGGGATCGTCGGTTGTGGTTGCTGCATTGAAGCGTAGGTCGCAATAGTAGCTCCTGTGTTCAATATCTCCAAAACGGAGTCGAGGTTGCCTCCAAACTCTCCTTCGACGAGCCGATCGATTTTTTTTCCGCCGGTAAATTCCAGTACCTGCTCCATAGTAGCGGCACTGGGATGCCCCACTACTAGATCTGCCCCGGCGTCCATACAATGATCTTCGCTTTCCTGACTGCTAGCCGTTGTAATGACAGTTGCGCCGTGCAATTTAGCCAATTGAATGGCATAGTGGCCAACCCTGCCAGCCCCACCGGTAATCATAATCGTTTGTCCCTTCACACTGCCGTCAGCTAGTACACATCGATGGGCCGTCATGAAAGGAATCCCCATGCATGCTCCCACATCAAATCCCGTGTGCCGAGGCATCCAAACCACCTGATGGCCCGGCAAAGTCACATATTCTGCGGCAGTTCCATTTTGCCGGCCATATTGGGCATTGTAGACCCAAACCCTTTCTCCGATCCGGGAGACCGGTACTCCATATCCCACTTCTTCAATGATTCCTGCCCCATCACTGTGCGGGATCACCGGACCGGCATCCAAACCCGCTGGATTTGAACCGGCCCTCTTTTTCACATCAGAAGGATTTACACCAGAGGTGTGTAATTTTACCAATACTTCACCGGGATTTGGCATCGGTTTTGGGCGCTCGCCGACTCCTAAGACTTCTTCGGCGGGGCCAAATTCATTGTACCAGGCTGCTTTCATTGAACTGTTGTTACTGTTGTTGCTTTGGTTGCTGTTGTTACTTTGGTTCCTTTGGTTACTGTTGTAAATGCTTTTGTCGGGGGCGTCAAATCTTTCGATTGTTGTGCCATTTCCAAAAGATCGAAAAAGGGTCCTTACTGAGTTGATATTTCCTTATTTTTGCCGCCAATTTTTGGAGCGGAAAAATCTCATTGAAGTTCTTTAGCTAAAATACAACTTTTCCATTTGTGTCTTGTGAATAACAAAACGCTTAATTCAGGATTTAGCACTAATAGAATGGAGGGGTTTTCCGTTACTTAGGGTAAGACTTATCATACAATAAAAAGCTATTCTGTAAACGCGAAACTTGGGATATGAAAAAGAATATTTTACACTTCCTCTTGTACCTCTGTACCATCCAAGTGATGGCACAAAGCAATGAGAATTTAGCATTAATCGCTAATGTAAACGACTATGCTTCTGAGCAATACAATGACATCTGGGGCTATGTGGATGAAGATGGTACGGAGTATGCAGTTTTAGGAACGAGAAGGGCCACCGTCATTTACAGCCTGGAAAATCCGGCGCAACCCACTGAAGTGGCTTACATTCCTGGGTCCAGCTCTATCTGGAGGGATTTTAAGAGCTTTGGATCTTACATTTATGTAACGGCGGATCAGGGTAACGACGGTCTCTTGGTCATCGATATGACCAATGCACCGGAAGATATTACTTGGGAGTTTTGGAAACCCAATCTGGTCATTGGCGAACGAACGGATAGCATCCAGCTTCGGACATGCCACAATCTATACATTGACGAAAATGGTTTTTGCTACCTGTCCGGATGCAACATGAACGAAGGTGGTATTTTGATCCTGGACGTAGCAACTACGCCAGGAACCCCAATTTTCATCGACAATGCAGATCCAAGGTATTCTCACGACAATTTTGTGCGGGGTGATACCATTTGGAGTTCGGACATCAGCAGTGGGGTATTTTCAGTCATCGATGTCTCGGACAAGCGCAATCCTGTGACCATCACGACTCAACAAACCAGCAATCGCTTCACCCATAATGCATGGTTGTCAGACGACGGGAATTATCTGTTTACCACGGATGAAAGAAGCAATTCCTACGTCGATGCCTATGATGTCTCAGACCTGGACAACATCCGACTGCTGGACAAATTCCAGCCATACGGTGTGGAGGGCAAAGGAGTGATCCCGCACAATGTTCACTACTACAATGGATTCCTGGTGACTTCGTGGTATACCGAAGGGCTAATCATCACCGATGCCAATCGTCCGAACAACATGGTCCAGGTGGGCAACTACGATACTTTTGGCGGAGCTAGCGGGGGCACGGAAGGTTGCTGGGGAGCTTATCCCTTCTTACCATCGGGTCTCATTCTGGCTTCTGACGTCGTGACCGGCCTGTACGTTTTTCAGCCTAACTATACCCGGGCGTGTTATCTCGAAGGGAAAGTAACGGATGCCACGACGGGCATGGCTCTGGATGATGTCCGGATAGAATTGCTAGATGAGAATGAGAATGTTACAGCAAGCGATTTCTCCGGAGACTATAAGATGGGGACCTCAACGGCAGGAATTTACGAAGTACAATTCATCAAGCCCGGTTACAACCGCTTCACCACCAATGTCACCCTGGAAAATGGAGTCATCACGATTGCCGATGTCAGCCTGAAGCAGGCAGCTTCCTATGATCTGACCGGTCGCATCATTGATGCAACCGATGGTTCGGGTATTCCGGGTGCCAGCGTAGTTGTACAAAATGAGTTGTATTTTTATGAAACCGTCACCGACTTGGATGGCAATTTCAGAATCAATGGCGTTTATGAAGAGACTTACCAGTTCTATGGCGGCAAATGGGGTTTCAAACACAACAATACCCCCTCTCTATTGATCGAACGGTCGGAAAACATCGTGCTGGAATTGGAGTCCGGTTATCAAGATGATTTCATTTTCGATTTTCAATGGACCTCTACGACCGACACGGCCATTACCGGCCTTTGGACCAGAGGTGTTCCTATCGGCACGGTCTTCTTTGGAGAACAAACGAACCCGGGAGCGGACATCGAGGGAGACTTGGGCGACCAATGCTACGTAACCGGAAATTTTGGAAATTCGGCTGCATTTGACGACGTCGATGACGGAAATGTTTTTTTGACGTCACCTTCTTTTGATTTGACCAATTTGGATAATCCAACTCTTCGTTTTCATTACTGGTTTTTCAATGCCGGAGGCAATGAAACGCCGGACGATTCCCTTGCTGTTTATTTCACCGATGGAACCGATACGGTATTGGTCGACGCCATTCGCGGCAATGCCGGTGGATGGGTCCAAAGTCAGGAGTATCCATTAGCTGATTTTTTAACCCCTTCAGACAATATGAAAATCATCTTTGTCACTGGTGATCAGCGGTCCAGCGGCCACCTGGTAGAGGCAGGCATTGACAACTTTCTAATTCTCAGTGAAGAGGTTATTTCTTCTAACGAGGACCAAAGAGTTGAATTGGGTGCTCAGGTTTATCCGAATCCATCAAATAGCGGGTTTAATTTGGCACTGCCTCCTTCTCTTTCCAATTTCAATGTGCGTGTATTCAACGCATTGGGTCAACAGGTACTTTGGCAGGAAGTCAATGACCTATATCGCTTCGGTGCAAATTGGGAAGCGGGAGTCTACTACGTTAGAATAGAAAACAGCGAAGGGAAATATCAGTTGGAAAAGGTAATCAAAGTAAAGTAAGTAAGAGAGAAGATGAGGGAACGGAAGACGATGGCCGGTGTTGGTCGACCATCGTCCTTCGCACGTTAAAATTAATTCAGGTCGATCAATTCCACATCCGCCCAAACGACGTATTCGGGATCATCGCTACCATCGGCAAAGACCAGAATACCAGTATGGCGGTAAGATACATCCTGTGAATCTTCCAGGATAATCTCATCCCCTGATTTAAGTACGATCACACTTTTACCGCTGCTGCGGGGACGGATCTGCTTGATATTTTGAAACGGGATTTCCATTTCGGTATCTCCTTTCTCTCCGTTCAGGATTTCGAAACCATAGGCTTCGTCAAGATCATAAACCAATCTGCCACTCACTTTCTTGCCGTCAATGGTTGTGATGGTACCCTGGATTGGAGTTGGAGCGCCAAAAGAGTTGTAGCTTTTCAGTCGGTCGGGCGCTTTTTGCAGCGTTAGTTTTTCGAAGTCGTCCCAATCGATGACGACTCTGCCCTTGTCGGGATTTGTAATGACGATGCCGCGATTACCGTCGTCTACATCGTTGGAATCATCCAACCAGAAAGTTTTTCCGGATTTCAAGGTCACCTCACTGCCACGACCTCTTTTCTTAATGCTGGCGATATTACCGAATTCAATTTCCATGTCCCGGCCGTCATCTTCTCCATCGAGAATATCGCTGGTCACACGTTCATCTTTATCCCATTGGATCAACCCTTCGTATTCACCATCCCAAGCCTCCACTTTACCGTAAAGTGGCTCACCGATTTTAGACACCAAGGTATTAGGGGTTTCCGCAAAGGTCACTTCTTCCACATCATCCCAGCTTAATTCAACTTTACCGATTTCCGCATCGTATACCCGGATTTTCGCACCGACATCATTGTAACCGCTTCCGTTTAACTTTCGCTTGGTGCCATCGCGAAGTTCAACGATCACTTTTGAGCTGCCGTGTTTTTTAATTGCTTTCAGATTACCAAACTGGCAATTGAATTGATGCGTATAACTATCGTCGTAGTTGTTAATATACTTTGTGCGGACCCGTCCCCACCAACTGTCGTCTTCGTTTTTGCCATTGCGTCCGTAACGGAGTTTATCAAAATCTTCGCGTTCTAAATAATCGATGAATTCATTTTCCATTTTGCTGGCGTTGAACATGTCGGTCCAAAGAGCTTCTTCTTTTCCCCAACGAAGTTGGCCGGTAAAAGTCTTGCCGTCCCAAGATTGAACGGTACCGTAGATAAAGCCATTATTCTGAGCAGAGGATTCGGTTACTGAGAGTGTTAAGAACAAGAGTGATACTAGGCCTAAAATTTTTTTCATTTGCCGGATCAATTTAAGTTGATTAATACTTTTTCTGTGTTTAAGGACAGAAAACCTCCGCCAGGGTTGCTCACAATACTTCCGCCACGACAAATGTGCTGCCCCCAATGAAGATCGCATCATTCCTCCGAGCATCTTTTTTTGCTGCCTCCAGGGCTTCCTTTACCGAACCGTAGGCCGCTCCGTGCAAACCAAATTTCCCGGCTTGCTCCAGCAGTATGTATTGATCGAGGCCCCGCGGAACGGCGGGACGGGCAAAATAGTATTTCGCACCAGTGGGGAAGAGTGGCAACAACTTATCCAGGTCCTTGTCCTTCACGGCTCCCATAACAATGAGCAAATTTCGACAGGGAATACTCTGAAGTTGAAAAACCACCTTGCGAATCCCGGATTCGTTGTGGGCACTATCACAAATAATGAGTGGATCTTCTCCCAGTACCTGCCATCGGCCGATAAAATTAGTGAGCGCCTTTACACGGGCAAGTCCATTTGCTACCTCCCTTCTATCCGGTCGGAAAGGGGCCGGCAGATTCGCCGTGGCGTGGAGAACCGTTTGTAGATTGAGGTGCTGGTAGGTGCCCGTTAGGTTTATGCGTAGATCTTCGTAAAGCACCTCTTCCCGCATCAGGACTTGGTAAGTGGAGAAATGAACCTCTCCTTTCTTGAGAACCGCTCGGAGATGCTGATCGGCAAAGGAAATCGGAGATTGCTGTTCTGTTGCTTTGCGTTGGAAGACTTCAGCTGTTTCGACGTCCGTTTCTCCGATCACTACCGGTACATTCGGTTTGATAATTCCGGCTTTCTCTCCAGCGATCGCCGGCAAGGTATTTCCCAGAAATTGCTCGTGATCAAAACTGATGTTGGTGATGACCGAGAGCAATGGCAAAATTACATTTGTCGAATCCAATCGCCCCCCCAAACCAGTTTCGATGACTGCAATATCAACTTTTTCACGGGCAAAGTGCCAAAAAGCCATGGCCACTCCGATTTCAAAAAAGGAAGGCCTTACTCGATCAAAGAGCATCTGATGGGTATCGACGAATTCTACCACGGCATCCTCTGCAATGAGTTGACCGTCCACCTTGATGCGCTCTCTAAAATCACGATAATGTGGTGAAGTATAAAGCCCGACCTTATGTCCCATACTTTGTAAGATGGCGCTGATCATATGCGCAGTGGAACCCTTGCCGTTCGTTCCGGCAATGTGAATTGAGGGAAATCGTTGATGAGGATTATCCAGGGCTTCAACGAGTGCCAGAATATTGGTAAGGTCCTTCTTGAAAGCCATCGGCCCTTGTCTTTGAAACATGGGCAACTGCTGAAACAGGTACTCGATGGTCTGTTGATAACGTTCCTTCATCTAATGGATTTGATACGGCCAAAAAAATGAAGGGCAAATTTGCAGAAACGTTTGCTAAAGAAGAACTATGTTTGATTTTTTTTATCTCACTTTGAAGCGATAAGTAATCGTCCCACATTGTTTGTCGACACTTCCGCCGGAAAATTTCCATTGTTTGGCATTGTTGACTGCCAACCTTTTCAAGGTAGCATCACCGGTTGAAGAGCCCTTTTGAGTAAATTCAGCACTGGTGACACGCCCATTCCGATCAACGCATACTCGGACGACTACCGTTCCTTCTTTTTGAGAGTTGTCGGTAATTTTGGGGCCGCCGCCACCACGATTGCCAAGTCCACCACCCACCATTCCGGAACCGGTACTAATGCCCTCCAATTTTTTGGCATCGGGGTCGCCGTTCGGATCGCCTTGATTACCTGGTTTGCCGGTATTTCCTTTTCCTTTGCCATCACCGAAAAGGCCTCCGATTTGGTCTTTCAGCTTATCGGCTTCCGCTTTTTTGCGAGCCTCTTCAGCAGCCTTTCGCTGGCGTTCGGCCTCTTCAGCTTTCCGCTTTTTCTCGGCTGCTTCTTGCTCTTTGCGTTTGCGCTCAGTTTCCTCCCGTTCTTTTTGACGGCGTTCGGCTTCTTCCTTTTGTTTTTGCTTACGCAGCGCCACTTCTGAAGGGTCTTCCGTCTTTACTACATCTTTTTGTTTCGGCGCAGGTTCCGGAGCTGTTTTCGGCGGAGCGGGAGTCGGCTCGGGCTCTTCGATCACCTCTTCTTCAACCGGTTCCTGCACCTCGGGCTGAGCGGGCGTAGCCGGACCGGCATTTTCACTCCCCTCCCCTTCATCGGGAAGGCCGAGGTTGACCAAAATTCCTTCCTGACCAGGAGGAGGATCCGGAAAGGTAAGAATGGGTATGAGCGCAAGGATAATGAGGCTAATGTGGACAATTATGCTGATTGTCATCGCCTTCTTCTTATGCTTTTCTTCCTGTTGAGTTAATGTAGTTTCCATAAAATGATGGTTAACGGATTTTTTGGGGGCACCCTTTTCGTCTTAAAAACGACAGAAAGCAAGAAAAGAATGCCACCTAAAGGAGGATTAGCAAATATTTAACGATTCACTATTCATAACTTTCAGTACTGAGTATGCCGTTGATGTCGTATCGCATAGCGATGTCCATTACGGCTACCACATCTTCGGTAGTAGCTCCCTTGTCGGGAGAAATGGTAATGTTTAACTTACTTTTTTGTCTGGCAGCCCTTCTACTGAGTGCTTTCTCCAGATCGGATACGGCGATCCTCTTTCCATTCAGATAGTAATTGCCCTTTTTCGTAATGCGCACGTCATCGATCTTGGAAGTATCGGCAACTTTGGTCTTGGAACTCCCCGGCAATTTGAGGTTCAGGGCGTTGGGAGAAACCAAAGAAGAGGTAAGCATAAAAAAGATCAACAACAAGAAAATGATGTCGGTCAAGGAAGACATGCTGAATTCAGCGCTGACTTTACTTCTTTTTTTTAGTCCCATTGGTCAAATCGTTATGGGTTGAATAATGATGACAACACAGTGTTACTCTCTCGGTTCCGTTGCAATGATGGCTTTGACCTTCAGCCGCGAAGCAATATTCATGATATTAACGACGTGATCGAAGGGCGTCCCGACTTCAGCAACAATGGTAACAGCAGCATTTTCGCTATTTTCCGAAGTGCGAATTGCCTGACGAAGTGCCTTTTCGATTGCTCGTTTTGAGATGTCTTTGTTGTTAAGTGTATGCTTGCCTGTCTGATCAATTGAAACAACGACAGACGTTGAAGCCACCGTTTTCGAATCTGATTTGGGCAACTCGAAGGGCTGAATTTTCACCAGTGTCGAAGTCAACATGAAAAAGATCAACAACAAAAAAATGATGTCGGTCAAGGAAGACATGCTGAATTCGGCACTTACTTTATTTCTTTTTTTTAGTCCCACGTTCTCAAGGATTAATGGAGATGACTAATGAATAAATGCTAATTGGTCGGCTCTTGCAATAAGTCCATGAATTCGGTCGTGGTACGTTCCATCTTAAAGACTACTTTTTCTACATTCGCCACTAAGATGTTGTACCCTACAAATGCCAGAATACCGATGAACAATCCAACTGCGGTAGTGATCAATGCAACATAAATACCGCCGGCGAGAACATCGGGAGTAACGTTTTGTTCGGTGGCCATCTTGTAGAAGGCGAGGATCATACCGGTCACCGTTCCAAAAAAACCGATCATCGGTGCGGCACCGGCAATACTTGCCAAGGTAGAGAGGTTCTTCTCCAGCCGGAAAATTTCGAGATTACCGACGTTTTCAATGGCAGCATCGATGTCACGCAACGGCTTTCCGATTCGCTGTAGTCCCTTTTCTACCATTCGGGCGACTGGTGAATCCGTTGTTTGACAAAGGGCCTTTGCTCCCTGAATATTTCCGGCAGAAACGTTGGCCCGAATATTATTCATGAAGTTCTGATCCACTCTGGAAGCCTTCTTAATCGTCAGGTACCGCTCAATAAAAATATAGAGACCAATTATAAAAAGTACGAAGAGAATTAATACAATAAAGATACCCAGAGGTCCTCCGGATACAAGGATATCAAAAAAACTCTGTGACCCTACTCCGTCTTCTCCCTCACCTAGATCTGCTGTCTGAAAAAAAAGAAATAAATTGTTGAACATGTACTACTTGTTTTAGATTTTTCGGAATAAATAACCTCGTAATTTGAAATTAGGAATTGGTCTTTAATTCTTCCGGCAATAAAAATAGTTAAATTTCAAATGTTTGCGGACTTCTAGACCAATTAATTCCCTGGCTCAACTACCGAATAAAGCTCCGGAGGCAACACAAATAAATGCTTGGGAAACCTACTCGGAAGATATTGGTGTCGATCTGCCAAAAACAGATCCTTTCGATTCAGCCGATCTTGCAGCTGTCCGGCATCCCCATAGTATACGGTCTTTGCTCCTTCAGGATGCTGCATGGCTGATAATAATAATGACTCAAACGGAATCGCCCAGGGATTCCAATAGGTGTTCCAATCAAAATGATAGATGCTCTTCAATACTTTTTGTTGTTCCTGCGAAGCCAATTCGCTTTCCAAATGCTGTCGCCGTTCTGTAAAGAAAGCCGCTTTATCTTGGATCCGAATGATCGAAAAAACGATCAATAGCCCCATAACACCCATTTTTAGGACAGAAGCCTTCTTCATCAACCAATTCACAATTGGTAGGGCCCATACAATGCCTAAAATGCCAAAATACCCATCCAGGAGATTGTAATACGGACCATTTAGATAAGCGTGCAGTACGAGAACGAGTACAAAAGCTAAAAACCAACTGACCAGTAAAAATATTGCCCCGAGGATCTTTTTTTGGCGCATCATACCAATCAAAGTCACTAAAAACAGGACTAAGGGCATCAGGTATTCTTCTCTCAGATACATTTTTGCCACTTCCCAAACATAATAGTCGCGAAATTTGGTCAGAAATTGTATCCCCTCTCCGATCGATTCCAATCGATTGGATTCGTAATAATTGCCGGAAATGGCCTGATACCTGAAATAAGCCACAATCAGTATTAGCATGAATGCGAGCCAGTGTTGCCCATCTCTCCATTTTCGCTCCGTAAACAAAAGGGCTGCCCAAACAATGATCAAGGGAATAAACAAAAAGGGATGACCTAAATACGACAACCCAATCACCCCTATCCCTCCCAGCAGATTATTCCTTGCGGTAGCTTGCAAGATAAGAGCCTTAGGTCTGGTCCACCAGGCGACCACCAGACTGATTAGGCTGATACTAACAAATATTTCTGAAATACCGGTGTAGAACTTGTAGCGATTGGCAATGACCATCGATAGTGCCAGGACCAGTCCCGCAGCAGGATTTTTCAGGCGGTAAACGATCAATAGGAAAAACAAATAGTTGACAGCCATTAGGGCTAATGAATAACCCATGACAATAGTGGGTAGGTTGGCCCCAGCTCTATACAACAACAAGGGCACCCATTGTGAAAAGTAAGTGATTCCACGATTGTGGGCGATAAAAAAACCATCGTCGTACAACACATTGAATAGGTAAAAGGCACTATCCGCATGGATGATCCGTTCCCGGCAATAAAAGGCGGCCATCACCAGCAAAGTTCCAAATACCAGATGTCCTAGCCAAATGGCTGCCTTTCGATTTATTTCATCGCTGTAAATCAATAGAATTCAATGTTTTTAATTGGAGTTACTACTGTCGACATCTCCGGACTTGATCCCGATAAAGTGAACGTTGCTAAAATCAGCGTCCAATGTCGGCAAAGCGAAATTCGCCGGAATGGTATCCAGGAATGGATCGGTCGGATCGGTAAAGGGAAAACTTGCCGGCACGTAACGCCAAATACTGGTATCTGAAAAATCGGAATCGATATTTAGAATTATTTTCTGGATCTGAATGATGTCAAGAACGGTGATGCTGTTGGAACCATCGACGTCTGCTGCCAGGATTTGAAAAGCATTCTGCAAAGGCTCTACGTTTTGGATGTGTTTGCGGATTCGGATGATGTCCAGTACGCTCAATCCATTGACTGCCTCGTCTTCTTTGGCCGCGCTGATGGCGTATCGGCTATTGAGGGGCACATTATCAAATTGGAAATTGCCGTCGGTTCCGGTAAAGGCATTGGCAATGGCAGCTACCTCCGACCCAGCGAGTTGAATGAATACATTGGGGACCGGTTGGCCATTTTCCTTCAAGACGGACCCCGAGACCGATGCACCATTACTTTGGCCGCCATCCAGCCCATCCAACGTCATGCTACCCAGGTCCAGGGGGTCCAACCAATCCTTCAACCGTGTCTCGGCAGTTCCACTGCCTTCCCACGACACGGATAAACGCCCGAAATAGGCAAAGGTCGACGTACAGCTGCCTTCTCCTCCGTGCAACTGCCCCACGGCGCGACCATCCATATCGATCAAAGCGGAACCGGAGGATCCTACTTCAAAAGTCCCGTTGGTATAATCGACCCTAAAATGCTGGGTAGCCGGCGTCACCACGTCATTATTCCATTGGATCGACGAATTGAACACGGAAGCTGCCTGGTCCAAAATGGTAATTTTTTTGACGTCTGCCATGGGGTGGTGAATATTTACCGATTGCGAAGGCGGCGTACCGCTGCGGTCCCAACCCAGGTAGTAAGCCCCATAAGAATCGGGAATTGCCGTCGTCATCTCGAGCAAAAGCAGGTCGCTTTCTCGGCGACCGGCCCTTTGTTGGCAACCGGCTAGGGTGAGGTATCCGGGAGAGATTGTACCGGTCGTACAATCCGGAAATTCGAAGTGAAAATCAAAAAACCACAATGCATGCACCGGTGTAAAACCATCTTGACAATGGAAACCGGTGAGTACGTATGGCGTCTGATCTTCTTGGGTATTATTCATTAAATTACCCGTACAAAATCCAATGCCCTCCTCCAGAACCATGGTGATGCGAAGAATGCTTCGCTTCTGTTGTTGCCAGTCAGTTCCTTCGGGACAGTTTACATTGACGTGGCAATCGAGCGCATCGCCAAACAATTCTCCGGTTGCAACCCCATAAACGTAATCCACTCGATGTAGGTTGATCCGGCCCCGGCTCTTAACCGCGAGGGGTTCAAAATATTCTACGAAGATCGCCCCGGAAGGGAGAAGTCCGGTCCAAAACAAGTCCTGATCCGCTAAGTTTTCCGGACTATAAGGTCCCTTTACAGACTTACCGTCGGAGGAAAAAACCCTGAGTTCGGAGCCTCGCGGCAAATGGCAATCACGAAAAAATACCGCGGTACCTTTAGCTGATTTGAGTTCAATTTTGAGCAGCCAAATTCGGTCACCATTATCCAATTGGTACCAGCGACCGCTGTTGTCCAAATTTAGATCGGTTTGGATCGGCAGGGATACCAGGGGTGAGCCCTTATAGTCACTTTGGTGATCGCTGATTGCGGCTGAGTTAACGCTGACGGCCGTATTTTGAGGAAGATCTTTGGCGTCGTATAAATTGAGAAACGATCGTTGTAAACTCTTAGGAGTGGATTGTGCCAGCGAATGGCCATGAAACATTAGTGTCGCTATGGTAATGGCGAAGAATAGCTTCATCATATCTTATTTAGGATTATGTATGTGTCGGAACCTTCAAATGGGGGTAGCGCCTAATATATTAAACCATTGCAGCCGGCAAGTTAATCAGATGTACACACAAAATAAAGGAATGGTAGAAATAAAAAAAGATCCCTTAATATCAATAAGGGATCCTGAGATAATAATCGCCTTTAACGATATAAAAATCGCCCTTCAAACGCCTAGTAATTCTTTTATATCTGTTGGGTAGGGGCCATAGTCAAGTACTGATACACAATCGTACCGTACCTTGCAAAGGGACTCTCCCCAAATACCCTAGATTGCATTTGGATTTTTAAAGTGTGAATTTGTTAAGGAAAATCAATTGAGATGGCAGTTCAATTTCCAATATTCGGAGGAATAAGAATATTTATTCGTATGACGCTAAAGTACAATTCATAAAAACTAAAAAGAATCTAATTTCTGACAAAAGAGTGACAGGCTTAAACCGTTACGCATTAAGTATTTCACAGGTACGTAGGCAACACCTACAATCATAAAGACGCGATAAGGGGCGTATCGAACTGCATTTCTGTCACCAAACAGACGCCAACATCTTATTTGTCCAGCGGATCTTCCCGAATTCTCAGTACACCGATCCATTCATTCCCGTCATAGCGCAATTTTAATCGGTAAGAGCCAGGGCCAGCTGTGGGAACCCCCAGACTGGGGTCTAGTTGAAAACTCATATAACTTCCCGTTAGAATGGCTACTGCCTCTCGCTCTTCCAGTGGTGTTTCTGCAGATTGAAAACGCCGGTAGGCACTGCGAATGCCGCCGGAAGAGAACTGCGACAGGATTTCTTCGAATGTAGCGGAAATTGCCGCTCTTTGGTCGGATGTCAGAGGCTCGGGGTCAAATTTCCGATCCCAGGCGATCCGATGTATACCGGCAGTATTGTCCAATTCGAGCACGCGTCGAGAAGTCCCGGAAAGATCCTCGATCTCTAATGTTGCCGGCCCGGCCCCCTCCTTTCCAATGTAATAGGAAATAATGGCATTGCTCTGGTAGCCGGCCCGTGGTTTGGAAGAGGTCAGATCGATTTCCGGTGGGTTTTCGCCCGCAAACCAAAAATGTCCCCGCTGGCCACCGCGGCTGGTATTCTCCCAGATGGTTGCCACATCTTGTTCGAAAAGGTAGGCGCTCGCCGATAACTCGGCTTCTCGCAACTGCTGAAGGGGAGATATATCATCCAGGATCCAAAGGCTTCTGCCGTGGGTCCCCGCTATTAAATCATTGTCTCTAGGATGGATTTTTAGGTCGTAAACCGAAACGGTGGGCATCCCCTTCATCATTCGATGCCAATTTCCACCATCGTTTAAAGAACAATAGATGCCGGTCTCGGTACCGATGAACAATAGGTCGGGGTTTTTCAAATCCTGCCGTACTACCCTGACCACTTCTCCTTCCGGCAAATCATTGCGAATGCTCTTCCAGGAATTGCCGTAATCCTCCGTCTTAAAAATCCAGGTATCGAAGTTGTCACTGCGATGACCATCAAAAGAAATGTACGCTGTGGCCTCATCAAAATGAGAAGCTTCAATTCGGCTTACCCAGAGATCTTTTGGCACGTCGGGGATATTGCTGCGGACATTGGTCCAGTTTGCACCGCCATCCTTCGAGATTTGCACATTCCCATCATCGGTGCCCACCCAAAGAAGTTGCGGATTGGTATGCGATTCAGCAATGTTCGTGATGCTGCAGTGGTATTCTGCTCCGGAGTTATCAGGGGTGATACCGCCGCTTTTGCCCTTGATCCGTTTAACGGGATCATTGGTGGTGAGATCAGGACTGATGATGCGCCAACTCTCACCGCTGTCGACCGATTTAAACACGTGGTTGCTGCCTGCGTACAAAACCCGGGGGTCGTGGACCGACATCATGATGGGGGCCGACCAATTGAAGCGAAAGTCCATATTCGCCCCACGCTCCTTTATTTCCTGATAGTTGATGATGTTTTTCGACCACGGGCTTATTCTGGACATTTCGTAGGTCAGTGGGTCGTACCTGAAATATCCACCCTTTTCCATTGAAGTATACATGGTTCTCCAATCATCGGGATGTACCCATACAAACTGACCGTCTCCCCAGTGTAGTTTCCAATTGGAATCGCTCAAAATACCTCTGGCATCACGACTGAAACTGGCAACTCCGTACATCCCATTGTCTTGTAATCCGCCATATACGTAATAGGGATCCCGCATGTCAAAACCAATGCGGTAAAACTGGCCGATCGGCAGGTTATCGATCAGGGTAAAATGTTGCCCGTGATCATGGGTAATGGAAAAGCCCTTGTCCGCTCCTAGGTAGTAGCGGTCGGGGTCATTTGGATCGATCCATAAAGCGTGAAAATCTCCGTGCACTTCCTGATCTTCACTACCATTGACGAAGTTTTTTCCGCCGTCAAGCGACACCATAAAGCTGGTGGTCATCAAATACACTTTTTGGTCATCACTCGGATTGATCCTGATTTGACTATAGTAGAAAGGCCGATTGTTGTAAGTATTGACGTAAGTCCAGGTCTTGCCGGCATCTTCCGAGCGATAGACGCCCGATCCCGGCCGGCTCAAATCGTCTGTTTTTTCAGCTTCTACCAGGGCCATCAGGATTTTGGGATTTTTGCGATAAATGGCCAGGCCAATCCGTCCGGTGGGCCCCTCCGGCAAGCCCTTCGTCAGTTTTTTCCAACTTTTACCGCCGTCTACCGATTTAAAAATACCTCCTTCCGGTCCACCACTTTCGAAGTGCCAAGGTTGTCTTAGTCTTTGATAGTAAGCTGCGTAAAGAATCTTTGAATTGCGGGGGTCCCGGACCAGATCTGTGCATCCCGTCTTACCATCGTCCGGCAATCCGGAGGTGAGTTTTTGCCAGGACCGGCCTCCGTCTGT
>JANQRV010000260.1 GCA_028284395.1 Saprospiraceae bacterium | reverse complement strand
TGGAAACAAGAATTCGGAACGACTAAGGAGGGTAAATCCTTTGATTACCTCTATGCCTATTCGCCAATGCACAATATTGACAAGGAAGATTATCCTGCCACTCTTTTTGTCACCGGTCGCCAGAACGATATGGTCGTACCACTCCATTCCTACAAATTTCTGGCGGGACTTCAGTATCACCAGAAAGCAAAGACGAATCCACTGTTGTTGTCCGTTAATGATGATGGATATGCCGTGAATAAAACCTACCTTAAGCATAAGTTAAAGAGGTCTGCGGATATTCTAGCATTTTTAGAATACAATTTAGAGGAAAAGGCGGTACAGTAATCTATGCTGAATTTCATTAAAATAGGCTTCTTGCCTGTTCGGATTTGGGACATCCTGGATATTCTCATCGTAGGATACCTGATGTATCAGTTATACAAACTTCTTAAGGGCAGTATTGCATTCAATATCTTAATCGGTTTGTTGACGCTCTATGTCATCTGGTGGTTGGTCGGTGAATTGAACATGGATCTGCTAAAGGCAGTATTGGGGCAATTCGTAAACGTTGGCTTCATCATTCTCATCATCATCTTCCAACCGGAAGTCCGCCGCTTTTTACTATTTTTGGGCAATACGACGCTTAGGCAGCGATCAAATGTTTTAAGCCGGATCCTGGACCGAAATCTGGAACATACGCAGCAGAAACAAGATCAGATCCGGGCCATTAAAGCGGCTATTCTCAGTATGAGTGCCAAGAAAACAGGTGCGCTCATCGTATTGGCAAAAAATCTCACTTTGGAAGGTTTGATCAATTCGGGAATTGCACTCGATGCTCAGATCAGCGAGGCATTGATTGAGAGTATTTTCAATAAGGAAAGCCCATTGCACGACGGTGCGGTGATCATCGATCAGGGAAAAATTGTAAGAGCAAGTTGTATTTTACCCGTTTCTGAAAGTCCGAGGCTACCCAAGAGTGTCGGCCTGCGCCACCGGGCTGCGATCGGTATTTCAGAAAGAGCCAATATCGCAGCCTTTATTGTTTCGGAAGAAACCGGCAGTATTTCCTTCGCCTACGGAGGACATTTGACTCGGCGTCTTAGCGAAAAGAAGTTGCACGGCTTATTGAGCGAACATTATATTTGACTATTGATACTATTGATACTATGACTCTATAGTTGCTATTGATGCTACAGCGACCATAGTAACCATAGAATCCACAGTAACCATAGAATCCATAGCAACCATAGAATGAATCCACAGTAAAGCAACCACAGCATGACAGCAGTACAAAACTACATCGACGCCAACCGCGATCGATTTTTAGAGGAACTAATGGAATGGTTAAGAATTCCTTCTGTAAGTGCAGACTCGAAATATCAACAAGATGTGCGCCGAGCAGCCGTCTTTCTGGCGGAAAAACTGACACAGGCCGGAGCAGACAACGTCGAAATTTGTGAAACCGCCGGACATCCCATCGTGTATGGTGAAAAAATCATTGATCCGGCCTTGCCTACGGTTTTGGTATACGGTCACTATGATGTTCAACCCCCCGATCCCATTGACCTGTGGGAATCCGGTCCCTTCGATCCTATTATAAAGAAGACTGCTGTTCATCCCGACGGTGCAATTTTTGCTCGCGGGTCCTGTGACGATAAGGGACAGGTCTATATGCACGTTAAGGCCTTTGAAGCAATGATGGCCAACGATGCCCTGCCCTGCAATGTGAAGTTTATGGTAGAAGGAGAAGAAGAAGTCGGTTCGGATAATTTAGGGACCTTTTGCAAAGAGAATACGGACAAGCTAAGGGCGGATGTTGTTTTGATTTCCGATACCTCCGTCATCGCAAATGATGTGCCTTCCATTACCATTGGTCTTCGTGGACTGAGCTACGTCGAAGTAGAAGTGATTGGACCGAATCGAGACTTGCACTCGGGAGTGTACGGGGGAGGAGTGGCTAACCCCATAAATATACTGAGTAGTATGATCGCCTCTCTGCAAGACGAAAATAATAGAATTACAATTCCCGGATTTTATGACGATGTAGTGGAGTTGTCTTCCGATGAGAGGGCTGAAATGGCCAAGGCGCCTTTTGATTTAAGGTCTTACCAGCAGGATTTGGATGTTGGTACGGTTAGAGGAGAGGCTGGCTATTCTACCTTGGAACGCACTTCGATTCGTCCGACCTTAGACGTAAATGGTATGTGGGGTGGATACATTGGTGAAGGTGCGAAGACGGTATTGCCGTCTAAAGCCTATGCGAAAATCAGCATGCGACTGGTCCCCAATCAGAATTCCGATAAAATAACCGCCCTGTTCACGGAGCACTTTAATCGAATCGCTCCGCCTTCCGTCAAAGTGAAGGTCACGCCGCATCATGGTGGAGAACCCGCCGTTACACCGACGGATACGCCGGAGTATTTGGCTGCCCATAAGGCAATGGAACAAACCTACGGCAAGTCACCGATCCCGGTGAGAGGGGGAGGTAGTATTCCCATTGTTGCTTTGTTTGAAGATGTGCTTCAAGTGAAATCCGTCTTGATGGGGTTCGGACTCGACTCAGACGATATCCACTCCCCGAACGAACATTATGGCGTCTTCAACTTTTACAAAGGAATCGAAACCATCCCACACTTTTACTCCTACTATGCAGAATTGAAATGATGTGTAAACATCATTGAGCAAATACTCACTAATTTAAAACATCAAAAAATGAGAAACGACAATGAGCTGAACGGCATTATACTATGGTGCCTTGTAATGTTGGTGGTCACGCCACTGATTGGACAGGGAGATGCATCCTCTTACGTCGATGAGAAAGCTGATGCTATAGAAAGCAAAGTCATCGATTGGAGGAGGGACATTCATCAACATGCGGAGTTGAGCAACCGTGAATTTAGAACGGCGGAAAAAGTTGCGGCCCACTTGCAAAGCCTGGGGTTGAAAGTGAAAACTAAAGTGGCGTATACCGGTGTGGTCGGGGTACTAGAAACGGGGAAACCGGGACCCGTGATCGGATTACGTGCAGATATGGATGGACTCCCCGTTACGGAAAGGGTCGATGTACCTTACGCCTCCAAAGAAAGATCTACTTATTTGGGAAAAGAGGTAGGGGTAATGCATGCCTGCGGGCACGATACTCATGTGGCTATGTTGATGGGGGCTGCCGAAATCCTTACTGGGATGAAGGATAAGCTCAATGGAAAGATCGTTTTTGTATTTCAACCTGCAGAAGAAGGACCGCCTCCCGGCGAGGAAGGAGGGGCCCGACTCATGGTCAGAGAAGGGTTGATCGACGAATACGGGATTGAAGTCTTTTTTGGTCTTCACATCAGTTCTGCTTTGGAAGTTGGTAAAATCCGCTACAAGCCAGGTGGAGCTTTGGCTGCTGTAAATAGCTTCACCATTAAGGTCAAAGGAAAGCAGACGCACGGGTCTCAGCCCTGGGGTGGGATAGACCCGATCACTGTCTCGGCTCAGATTATCCTTGGTCTGCAGAACATTGTGAGTCGCCAGGTAAATTTGACCAACGAGGCGGCCGTGATTTCGGTGGGTAAATTTACCGCCGGAGTTCGCAGCAATATCATTCCCGAAGAGGCCGAGATGATTGGCACCATTCGGACTTTGGACAAAGGAATGCAAAAGCAGATCCACCAAAGAATTCACCGTACCGCTACCAAAATTGCGGAAAGCGCAGGGGCGGAAGCAGAGGTAATCATTGATCAAGGCCTGCCGGTTACCTTTAATGATTTAAAACTGACCGCTAAAATGCTGCCGACACTTTATCGGACAGCAGGAGAAGCAAATGTACTGTTATCGAAAGCCACCACCGGTGCTGAGGACTTTTCTATTTTTGCCAATGAAGTTCCGGGATTGTTTCTTTTCTTGGGTGGAATGCCAAAAGGCCAATCGGTTTTCGATGCCGCTCCGCATCATACTCCCGACTTTTATATTGATGACAGCGGTTTGAAATTAGGCGTTCGAACTTTGTGTAACCTTACCTTGGATTATATGAATCTGGATTAGACCTAAAAAAATACTGGCACTGCCGAAACCTGCGGCAATGCCAGTATACTATTCTTGTTCTATTTTATTCCTGTCATTCTTTCTGCTTCACAAATTGTTGGGATATCGATCGGAAATTGGTGATTACCGTAACGACATTTACCCCGGTATCCAGCTCTCGTGTCTTGATCGTACTTCGGAACCGCATGTAGCTGTTGTCTTCTGCGATTGTCCGTTCGTAGGCGACCTGCCCGAGTGCGTTGAATACCACCACTCTTTGCACGGCTTCTCTTTCCCGCAGATTGATGTCGATGTTTAATCTATCGAGCACCGGATTTGGAAACAAATTCATTTCGCTCATTTCGGGGTTGCCGACGAGGTTCGTCATACAAGCCTCCATGGAAGTGTCACGTGTGATCTCGAGAAAGTTGGTCGACAAGGCAAAGCAATTGTCACTTAAGTCGATCTCGGTAATGATATCGGCCGAATCGATTGTTAAATTACCCGAATAACCCACACCATAAACCCGGCAAATGCCAAAACCGGCACCTTCAAAATCAAGTGTATCAATATTGAGTACCGACATGACCACGTTGCTGTCATTCGTCACCACAAATTGGTAGTTGCTCGATACAGTATCCGTAGTTGCGAATTGGAAAACATTTGGAATACTGTCACCTACGCAGATGGTGGCATTGGTAGAATCCGATGGAGCAATCGTCAACATGCCGCCATCGACTACTTCTCTGGTCACCGTAATTGGGTTGGACAGAGCAAAGCATCCCTGCAAGTCATTGGCGTTCAAACCAATTTCTGCTCCCGTCAACCCATCTTCAAAACTTAGGTGCCAAACTAAGCAAACGCCAGCTCCGGCACCATCTAAATCAAATGGAGGGCCAGCTGGTAATTCAAGTATATTGGCATCAGCATCGGTGATGACCCAAGCCGAATTGCTTCCTGAATTACCGGTCAATGTAACATCGAAGGCATCCGATACACCATCGCCGGCACAAATACTCAGATCAGTCAAGCCGTCAGTAGTGGCAATGTCTCCACCGATGGCACCAGTTCTATTGACTATGATGGGATTGGAGAGACCGATGCAACCTTCCAGGTCATTGGCGTTGACTCCGATCTCAATGCCCGGAACCTCCTCTTCCGAGCTCAGGTTCCAGATCAGACAAGTACCGGGGCCAGCTCCATCCAGGTCAAATGGAGGGCCGGCTGGTAAATCTAGGATGACACCATCCGCATCTGTGATCAACCAGGTTGAAATATCATTGGTATCATTTCCAGTCAAAATTACATCAAAGGCATCCGAGACACCATCGCCCGCACAAATGCTTACCTCCGTTTCCCCATCGGCGGTTGTTAATTCGCCGCCCGCTTGACCAACAGTCGTTACATAAATCGGATTGGACAAAGAGAAGCATCCCTGGAAGTCACTGACATTGCCACCGGGCTTTAATCCATAGACACTGCCATCGTAACACAGGCTGTAAATGATACAGGTACCGATTCCAAATTGACTAAAACTAAAAGGTGGTGAAGACACCGCCGAGAGAATGTCTCCGTTGCCGGTCGTAACTAGCCAAGTACAAGTTTCGCCCTTGTTGCCACGAAGGTCAACATCTACAATATCAAGGTCTCCTCCAACACAAATCGTGACGCTGGTTTCGCCATCATAAGTGACGATCGAACCCCCGCGAACGGTGCATTGGGCATGTAATTGTATGGACGAAAAACTCAATAGAATAAAAAGAACTAAGGTGGTAGACAATTTTTCCATAGTCTTGTTTTTGCGTGTTTCTAAAGTGAAAAAAACTTAGGTGGGGAGTGTTTATGGAAGGAAGATAAGAAGATATTTAAAGGAAAACAAATATGACATTCAATTATACTATGTGCAAATCCAACGAATCCAGTGAAATACAAAAGAAAAAGCCGGGAAGTTGTTGTTTCCCGGCTTCAAAATTATCCTATAATCAGCTAAAAATATAAACGATCGGCTTTGGCTTAGGGTGTACTAATAACAAGTCTTTTGGCAATGGTTCGCATGGACGTCGTTATCGTAAAATGATAGGTTCCGGCAGGAAGATTCGAAAGGTCGATCTGGTCCTGGTAAAGTCCTTCTCCACCGGAAATCTTTTGACTGTAGACCATCTGACCAACCGTATTGTAAATCATTACCTGTCGAGTTTCCTCGTAAGACATGAAATCACCCCGGATATTTATCAGATCCGTCGATGGATTGGGGAATATCGTTAGGATGTCCCGGTCCGTTTCTTGAGTGATTAGATTCGCACCACATGCAACGCCAGCCGTATCCCGTACCACCTCGATGAAATTGCCGGATAAAGCAAAACATCCATCCGATAACATGCCGCTGATGTCATCTCCTCCTTCAATGGTGAGGTTGCCGGTGTAAGACAATCCCCAAACCCGACAAACTCCAAATCCCGCTCCCTCGAAATCCTGAGAAGGATCGCCCGGTAACCCCAGTACCTGATTGCTATCGTTAGTTATCACATATTGATAATTGGCGTCAATTTCTGATGTCGTCATGAATTCAAGTATATCAGACTGACCATCACCAACACAGACTTGTGCAGTGGTATCACCGTCAATAGTGCTTACCATGCCGCCATCCACACCAACTCTAACCACGGTTACAAATTCATCCGACAGGTCATAGCAACCTACCAGATCGGTCAATGCATTGTTACCTTGCATCAATCCGGTCAAACCATCTTCGTAGCTTAGGTGCCAGATCAAACAAGTACCGGGACCAGCGCCGTTGAAGTCTACCGCTTCGGGAGTTGGCGGCAAACCAAGAATGTTGCCGTCTTCATCGGTCACTACCCATTGGGAGTTGGTACCGCTGTTTCCATCCAAAGTTACATCGGCAACCATATCGGCCTCGTCGTCACCGACACAGAACTCATAAGGTCCGCCAGCTACCATTCCACCTTCAACATTGCAATCGTCACAGGCTCCGCCTTCGGTCACTCTCACCACAGTTACAAACTCGTCGGATAGGTCATAACAACCTACCAGATCGGTCAGTGCATTGTTGCCTTGCATCAATCCGGTTAGACGATCTTCGTAGCTTAAGTGCCAGATCAAACAAGTACCGGGGCCAGCACCGTTGAAGTCCACTGCTTCCGGAGTTGGTGGCAAACCAAGAATATTACCATCTTCATCGGTCACCACCCATTGGGAGTTGGTGCCGCTGTTTCCTTCCAAAGTTACATTGGCAACCATATCGGCTACCTCGTCACCGACGCAGAACTCG
>JANQRV010000250.1 GCA_028284395.1 Saprospiraceae bacterium | reverse complement strand
TTTCAGATTCTTTCGCCAATCCGACCCCTACCTGTACTCCGATCCGCTCTCTTCTTTTCAGTTGTTGGATACTTCTTTGGTGGCCAATGGCTTGTTTTTTGAGTTTCACCACATCCACCACTTCAATGGCGCCTTAATCAATAATATTCCACTGGTGAAATTGTTGCGGATCCGGGCCGTCGCCGGTGCGGGGATACTGTGGACTCAAGATGACAATTACCGCCACGAGGAAATATTTGCCGGACTGGAGCGAATCTTCAAAATCGGTGTGCGCCGACGCCTCAGGATTGGAGTTTTTGGCGTCCTGGCCAATTCGAACCGCACGGGCATTAACACCGGATTCAAAGTTTCATTCGATATTATTGACACCTGGAAAAAAGACTGGAGCTACTGAAGCTCCTTCAAATTTGCAAACTGTTGTGGAAACTTTTTTCGGTTAAAGCGGCGTATTCTTTGGCTTTCCTGCGAAAACTGTCGTAAGAAGCGTAGGCTCTTTGTGCGAATGGATCGTCGGCGATGGCCTCTTCAATCACCTGGCCGGTAAAGATCCGCAATTGCTCCAGGATGTCATCCGAAAAGGTCCTGATCTCGATACCCTCTTCCATCAACTTAGACATTTCCAATGCATTTTTGGCTTCGAAATTGGCCAGTACATGAGTATTGACGTATCCCGCCGCCGCCCGCATGATGGCTTGTAGGTCTGTCGGCAAGGCCTCGAACTTTTCTTTGTTAAATATGAATTCCAGTTCGGCACCCGGTTCATGCCAGCCCGGAGAATAGTAGTATTTTCCAATTTCGTTGAATCCCATTAGATGGTCGTGAAAGGGACCGATCCATTCCGTAGCATCGATCACTCCTCGTTCCAGGCCAGTATAAATTTCTCCACCGGCCAGCAAAACAGGAGCTCCGCCTGCTTTTTCGAATACTTTACCTCCGAGCCCCGGGATTCTCATTTTCAGCCCTTTAAAGTCGTCGATCGAATTAATCTCTTTGTTGAACCAGCCTCCCATCTGGACTCCGGTATTACCACCCGGGACCGGGATCAGATTGAAGTCGCGATACAGTTCTTCCCAAAGTTCTAGTCCGCCACCGTACAATATCCAAGCATTCATCTGTTGGGCGTTCATACCAAATGGAACTGTTGCAAAAAACTGCGCCGCCGGCACTTTCCCCGCCCAGTAATACCCGGCACCATGACCAATCTCAGCTCCGCCACTACTGACCGCATCAAAGGATTCTAAGGCCGGAACCAGTTCTCCTCCGCCATACACCCGAATCTTCATCCGGCCGGCCGACATTTTTTCGACGATTTCGGCAAAGAGATTACATCCTTCTCCAAGTATGGGAAAATTGGGCGGCCAGGTGGTGACCATTTTCCATTCGTAGGTTCGACCGTCACTAAAATTTCCAGCCATCTTATTTTGCGCTTGATTTTCACCGATCCAGGATCTGATGAATACCGGAAGGGATATCGTGCCGATCGCCAAGCCTTTGATGAAATCTTTTCTACGGACTTTCATGCTTTTATTTTGTTTTGTCGCTCTTTCCTCAACAAAGTGAAGTCAGTTACGTTCGATTGATCTTTTTCTTAAACATACGAATCAATTGCTTAGTAGCGGCTAAAATTTAGTTTTTTGAATGTTCGGAGTTGGTTTTTTTGTCGGGCAAGGTGTCAAAACCGAATGAGCCGAAAGAAAAGGAGGTTTTGCAATTATTTAAAATAACAAAATGTTTTATATTTTGTATATTTGAAATAAAAATGATAAAATGAATGACTTCATACAGGGAAGGGGAGCACAGATCAATCCAGCCAATCGATTCGACCAAAATAGTTACAGCGCTGATCCGCGGACGATGGTCGGTGAAGAAAAAGCATTGCTGCGGACCGAATACATTGATGTACACCCCAAAACCATTCTCAATAAAGTGGATAGCCCGGATATTGGCATGGCCTATTCCATGAACCCCTATCAGGGCTGCGAGCACGGTTGTATCTACTGTTATGCACGCAATACCCACAACTACTGGGGATATAGTGCCGGCCTTGATTTTGAGCGAAAGATCCTGGTAAAAAAAGAGGCCGCCAAGTTACTGGCCGCAAAATTAAAGAAACACAACTGGGAACCACTGCCGATCATGTTGGCGGGTAATACGGATTGTTATCAACCGGCTGAGAAGGAATTCGGGATCACAAGACAGATTTTGGAAGTCCTATGGCGGTTTAAATATCCGGTGGGTATCATTACCAAGAATGCCTTGATTACCCGAGATTTGGATTTGTTAAAAGAGATGGCTGCCGAGCGGCTGGTAAAGGTTTCGATTTCACTGACTACATTGGATGAGGATATTAGAAGGGTTTTAGAACCCAGGACTGCCAGTGTTCGGAAGCGACTGGAAACTATCCGTATTCTGGTCAATAACGGTATTTACGTCAATGTAATGATGGCGCCGATCATTCCGGGGATTAACGAACATGAAATTCTGGCAATGGCCAAAAAAGTAAGTGATCTCGGAGCTAGTTCAATGGCCTACACAATGGTCCGTCTCAACGGTGACATTGCCACGATTTTTGAAGATTGGATCCGCAAAACTTTACCCGATCGGGCGGATAAAGTACTAAACAAGATCAAGGAATGTCACGGAGGCCAATTAAGTGACAGCCGGTTTGGGACCAGAATGACGGGAGAAGGTCGAATTGCGCAGATCATCAAAGATCAAATGACCTTGGCGAGAAAGCTTTATTTCAATAAAACCCTAAAAATGGATTACAACCTGGATCTTTACCGACAGATCAGGAATCCACAGTTGACCTTGGGTTTTTGAATAGCATTCCTTTGAAAAGTTTTTATAATATATTTGATAATCCCTAATTTTTTTAGGACTTTTATGATTCATAAGACTCCCCGCCCTTTATACCCTTCTTAAGGATTAACACAAGACGGCCTTACTGAACATTTATTGTATTTATTCAAATTTTGAAATCAATATGATGAAGTATCAACTTGTCATCGTTTTACTACTAGGCTCGTTACTTTTCGTTGGTTGCAGTGGCAATAAAAAATTAAGTGAGAACCGCAAGGATAGAAAGGGGCGTCTGGCAACCAGATCATTTGGTAGCACTACCCAAGAAAAATTAGACCTCTCAAAGCTGGATATCAAGGCAAGTGCCAACATAGATCCCTCGCAATGTAAAGATCTAAGCGGAGAAGGATTTTATGCCCGCAAAGCCTATTTCTCCGGGGATGGCACCCAGCTATTAATTCTGGGGAATGAAAGTGTTAAAGAAGAATTCCCGACCCGTATCAAAATTCGCGCACTTGATGACAGCGGTCTGAAAGACGGAACACGTAAATTCAGGGATGGAATCACCAGTGCTGCGATCTCCCATAACGGACAATTTATTGCCGTGGCAACGGCAGAGGGGGAAATCAAGATTCTGGATGCAAAAGACCAAGCATTGAGAGACTATGTGCCGGGCGTGGTTCCGGAAGAAGACCTCTTGGTTACAACCGTTGCCTTCGCCCCGGAAGAGAACTTACGGACGATGCGCATCCTGACCGGCTTTGACGATGGTTCGGTAATTCAGTGGAAAATCCGGGACCGGGAATTGAAGAGATGGAGCTACAATGTGAAGCAATGGCATGAAAATGCTTTGGTTGGGGCCACCTACGCCCAGGATGATATCGGAATCTTGACCCAGTCGGATTACTTGGTTAAAATATGGACCACCAGTCAAAAGGAAGACAATTATTTCTACGAGAATTTCCATGAACTGAAGAAGGGAAACTTTTCACCGGATGGCATTAAATTCGTTGCTCATACCAAGCGGGACAGCATCGTTTTGTGGCCAAACAAAAAGTACCTTACGGAAACCATCAACCTGGCGGATGGGAAAGACATTAAATGGATGTCGATTTCTGATAGTTATGTCCTGACGGTTGCCAATGATGATGTCATCACTATTTATGATGTAAAAAAGGGGTCGGAGCATTTGAAGATCGACCAATTTGCTAATAAGAGTATTGATAAAGTAGAGTTGTCCCCCAATGATGACGGAATCATCATCTGCTTTAGACGTCCGGCGGATCCATCGATCTTCTACGATATTGTCAATGAAGAGACCATTATGACCCTACCGGTCAAGGGACGACTTAACAACATTCACTTCTCCAAAGACGGAAATCACTTTCTTGTCATGGACGAATTCAGTCGTGGAATGGTTGGGCCAACCCCAAAGATTCCAAGGGTAAAACCATAACATTTAGGGATTTAAAAAAATACTTGTAGGCGTATCCGGAATGATGGCCCGCTCTCTCGCCATGTTAAAGAGGGTTTTTACGGCTGCTTTGCCGGGCTTTCCCAAATCCAAACTATATTCGTTCACGTAGAGGTTGATGTGTTGATACATGACTTCCTCGTCCATTTCCTGAGCGTGTTGGCGGACGAACGCCCTTGACGAATCCGGATTTGCAAAAGCGTAGGCCACACTTTCCTGAATTAATTTATTGACGAGTTGTTTGACCCCGTCCGGCAGGGATCTTTGTATCACAATGCCACCCAAGGGGATGGGCTTTTTGGTCAAATCTTCCCAGTATTCTCCCAGGTCAATGATTTTCACGAGTCCTTTATCCTGATAGGTAAACCGGTTTTCATGAATGATCAGGCCGGCATCTGCCTTCCCTTCCAACACGGCATTTTCAATTTTCGAAAACAAAAGTTCTTCCTTGTTGGTTGCAGTAGGGTAGGCAATGCTCAACAAGAAATTCGCGGTGGTATACTTGCCGGGAATCGCTATTTTGGCGCCTTCAACAGCCGACGGGTCGAGTTTATTCCGGGCAATCAACAGCGGACCACAATTGTTTCCCAACGCACTTCCCGAATCCAACAAAGCATACACTTCAGTCAAGTGGGCAAAGGCGTGGAAACTGAGCTTAGTGACCGCCAACTCCCCGGCAAAAGCCCTGCGATTCAATTCTTCAACATCGGCCATTACTACATCGATCTCAAGACCTTGAGTGTCTATCTTGCCGTGGATCAGCGCATCAAACATAAAAGTGTCATTGGGACATGGCGAAAAGCCCAGGGTTAACTTCATTTTACTTATATTAGAATTTTAACAGCTTCTAAGAATTGCAATTTTCAATGATTTCTTAAAATCTCTTGAATCATTTGTTTTTCTTTGCAAATCTTTCGAAAAAGGAATGATTTAATATGCAACCATTTCAGGTATTATACGAAGATAATCACCTCATTGCGGTTAACAAACCCGGTGGGGTCTTGGTTCACGGAGATGAAACGGAAGATTATACTCTGCAGGAAGGAGTCAAGGATTATATTAAAGTACGCTATCGAAAACCCGGAGCCGTGTTTCTTGGGGTGATTCACCGTCTGGACCGGCCGGTAAGTGGGGTAGTGGTTATGGCGCGGACCAGCAAGGCGTTGACCCGTATGAATAAGATTTTCAAGGAACGAGAGGTGGAAAAAACCTATTGGGCGCTCACTTCCATTCGTCCGGAGCCATTAAAGGGTAGCCTCACGCATTTCATTGCAAAAGACAAAAACAAGAATGTCGCACGCATCTACGATGAAATGAGTCATCGTGCTGAAAGGGCTGGAGCCAAAAGATCGGAGCTGCATTATGAGATGATTTCAAAAATTGCCGACCATAATTTGATCGAGATTCGACCCGTTACGGGGCGACCCCACCAAATCAGAGTCCAGTTGTCTAAGATGGGCTGGCCCATAAGGGGCGATGTGAAATACGGCTATGCACGGGCAAACAAGAACAAAACCATTCACTTGCATTGCCGCGCTCTATCTTTTGTCCATCCCGTGAAAAAAGAACGCATTACCATTGAGGCCAATCCACCGATCGATGATATCTGGAATTTATTTCAGTCTTACGCTGATTAGCGACTAGCCTGGGTGGCCAGTTGAGGAATTCTGTACTTCAGCAATTCATAGGCGCCAAACAAAAGACCAACAAAAAAGAGATCTCCTAAAAGAGTATATCTCAAAAAGGGAAGACCTGCTTCTAAAGCCAACAGAAGTCCCCCGAAGGTTTTGGGATAAGGTACGAAACCGGATGCCCAAGATCCAATATTGGTCACAATAAAGAAAATGATCGAAGCGGCCAAAGACATACCGATCAGGGAAGCAGGTTTGATTTTTTTCAAGATTTTGCTCGCCAAGAGAATGATCATCGCAAAAGCCCCGTACACCCAGAGGCTTCCGCCCCAGACAAAACCCTCGAAGTATTGTGCGTACACAATGTTGTTGAGCAACAGGTCAGTTATCCACATGGCGGCCAATGGAATAATGAATGCCCATTTCTTATTGGTGAAGTAAACACCTCCAAAAATAGCAATTGCCGTTACCGGAGAAACATTAGGCACTGCATACAACCAGAGCCTGCTCAAGGCAGCAATTATGATGAATGCTAGAACGGTCAGAAAATTCAAATTGATTGGTCGCTTCATGCTTTTTATTTTCACAAAAATAAGAGTATGTTTGAATTTTTGGAATTCTCAGCTATATTTTGGTGAAACTTAATTTGTAGCGTCACATAAACCTTAATTTCTAATTAGATGAACCCGAAAAGTTATTTCACTCTTCTCCTGGTTTGCGGTACGTTTTATTTAGCGGCTCAAAGCGACCGCTGGCAGCAAAGGGCCGTATATAAGATGGAAATTGATTTTGATGTAAAGACGCACCAATTTACGGGCACTCAAAATTTGATCTATATTAATAACTCTCCGGACCATCTCGACCGGGTTTTTTACCATCTGTACTTCAATGCTTTTCAACCTGGCAGTATGATGGACAATCGCTCCCGGTTTATCACCGATCCCGATGGCAGAGTAGCCAATCGGATTACTACCCTCAAAGACAAGGAGATGGGTTACCACAAGATTCTTTCTTTGCGTCAAAACGGCCTGCCGGTCAAATACGAAGTTGTAGGAACCATTTTGGAAGTCGAACTGAATGAGCCGATTGCCCCCGGTAGCAGCGCAGTCTTCGATATGGAATTTGAATCTCAAACCCCCATTCAAATTCGTCGTTCGGGCCGTGATAACAGCGAAGGCATCGACTATTCGATGGCCCAATCTTACCCTAAAATGTGTGAGTACGATTATCAGGGCTGGCATGCGAACCCATATGTCGGTAGAGAATTCTATGGTATCTGGGGTGATTTTGATGTGAAACTAACGATTGATCGCAATTACACCGTCGCAGCGTCTGGATACCTCCAGAATGCGGAAGAAATTGGACATGGATACGCAGAGGAAGGAAGCGATCAGTCAGATAAACTAACCTGGCATTTTGTCGCTCCAAACGTTCATGATTTTCTGTGGGCTGCGGATCGCGATTATACGCACGACCAGTTGGTACGTGCGGATGGAACCGTACTGCAATTCTTTTACCAGAAGAATGATCGGACGGAAGAGAATTGGGCCATGTTGCCCAAAATCATGGACCGGGCTTTTGACTTCATCAATGAGCATTACGGCCAGTATCCTTACCGCAAATATGCTTTCATTCAAGGAGGTGATGGGGGCATGGAATACCCAATGGCAACTCTGATTACGGGCGAACGCTCCTTGGGAAGTCTGGTGGGGGTTTCGGTGCACGAATTAATGCACAGTTGGTACCAGATGATTCTCGGTTCTAACGAGAGTCTCTACGCTTGGATGGATGAAGGCTTTACCAGTTATGCTTCCAATGAAGTGATGAACTTCCTACGAAAAGAGGGACTTTTACCGGGGCAGAATCCGACCGCAAATCCACACCGGGGCTCTTACCAAGGTTACATGGGCTTTTCAAGATATGGCCTGGAAGAACCACTAAGTACCCATGCCGATCACTTTACAACCAACTCCGCATACGGTGTTGGATCGTATAGCAAAGGAGCGGTTTTCCTCCATCAGCTGGAATACATCGTTGGTGAATCGACCTTTGATAAAGGCTTACTTAACTACTTCAATACCTGGAAATTCAAACATCCGAATGACAACGATGTCATTAGGGTTTTCGAGAAGGAAAGTGGTCTGGAATTGGACTGGTATCGTGAATATTTTGTCAACACCACTCATACTATTGACTATGGGATCGAAGAAGTGGCAGCTGAAGGTGATCAAAAAACAAAGGTTTCTCTGATCAAAAAAGGTGTTATGCCAATGCCGGTTGACCTGGTTGTAACCTATCAAGATGGTAGCAAGGAAGTCTTTAACATTGCCTTGCGCATTATGAGGGGCAACAAGAAAAAGGAAGATGA
Organism: Saprospiraceae bacterium; assembly: GCA_028284395.1. Lineage (GTDB taxonomy): Bacteria > Bacteroidota > Bacteroidia > Chitinophagales > Saprospiraceae > JANQRV01. Next base: position 4,542 of record JANQRV010000250.1, on the reverse strand, counting down.
TTCCGCCAAATTTACCCTGGCAGAAGATTGGCCCTGGACGAATCCGCGCTACGATTTGATCATCGATCATCCACTGAGCGATATCAAGGAAATTCAAATCGATCCGACGATGAGAATGGCCGACTTGGACCGGGAAAACAATCTGTACATCAGTAAATAGTGAGGATACTACATCTTTGCAAGAAATTTCCATATCCGGTCAAGGATGGGGAAACCCTGGCCATTCAGAATTTGGGCAAAGCCTTGCACGAGAACAATGTCGAATTGACATTGTTGGCCATGAATACTTTTCGTCATTATTACCACGGCCATGAAATTCCCAATGATCTCGATCATTACGATGATGTGATTACTTCGGATGTTGATAACCGCATTACCTTAACCGGTGCCGTACGCAACTTATTCTCAACTCAATCCTATCATATACAGCGGTTCATAACGGAAGATTTTCGTCAAAAGTTGGCCGGTATCTTATCCAGTGCTTCCTATGATGCAGTGCTGATGGAAACGCTCTACCTCGCTCCCTATATCGACACCATCCGTCAATATTCGAACGCACTGATATTAATGAGATCCCACAATGTCGAGCATGAAATTTGGGAAAGGGCGGCAAAAAATGAAACGAACTTTCTGAAGCGAAAATACCTGGAATATTTGGCAGCAAAGCTTCGTCATTTCGAAATCAGACAATTGGATCGCTATGACGTTTTGGTTTCTATTTCCGAGCGCGATTTGCAAACTTTTCGCCAGCTGGGATACGACGGAGAAGGATTTACTATGCCCATGGCAATTGACCTGAAAGACTATCCCATCGAGGAAATAAAAACGGCGGATAAGGTTCATTTTTCTTTCATTGGTTCCCTGGATTGGCTGCCGAATCAACAGGGGGTGAAATGGTTTCTCGATCAAATTTGGCAATCCTACCTTCGGCAATCGACGAGCGAGCAATTCCACATTGCAGGGCGCAATACACCTGAATGGCTGAGCCGATTGCAGATTAAGAATGTGTTTGTGCACGGAGAAGTACCCTCCGCAACGGAGTTCCTAAGGAATTATCCCGTCACGGTCGTGCCGCTACTTTCGGGAAGCGGAATGCGTGTAAAAATCATTGAGGCAATGGCCCTTGGAAGAGTCGTCATTACCACATCCATTGGATTGGAGGGTATTCCCGCCGAAGATCATTCGGAAGTATTGATTGCCGACACCGTAGAATCCTTTGTAGGGAAAATGAAGTTTTGTCGGGAGCACCCGGAAGAGGTCCGAAGGATCAGCAGCCGGGCAAGGACATTTATCTTGAGACATTACGATCGAAAAACAGTAGCGAGGCAACTTTTGGAAACACTCGAAAAAGGGCTCGTATGATACTGTTTTTTCAGATAATCTTCTGGATTTCCTTCCTCGGATTATTTCATACCTACCTTCTTTACCCATTGCTTCTGCGCTGGTTAGCCGCCGGTAAAAAGGCGGGGGGAGCAGTTTACAGCCGGACCGACGATCTGCCTTTTGTTTCAGTTTTAATGGCTGTTTACAACGAAGAAAAAGTCTTAAAGGAGAAATTGGATGCTCTGCTTCAACTGAACTACCCTCCTCATAAATTGAAGATCTTCATTGGTTCGGATGCTTCTTCCGACCAAACCAATACCATTGGCTTGGCGTACAGTGCCCGTCATCAGTCGCTGCATTTTTACGCTTTTGCCGACCGAAGGGGCAAGCCTTCCGTGATCAATGAATTAGCTGAACTCGCTACCTCGAACCGTTCGGCCTCCAGCAATCACGTTTTTTTGCTGACCGATGCCAGTGTCATGCCGACCCCGGATTGCCTCTACCATTTGGCAAAGCATTTCAAGCGCCGACAAATGGCAGTCGTGGACGCCCACATGCAACACGTCGGCTTGAAAAATGCCGGGATATCAAGACCCGAAAACCAGTATATATCCCGGGAGGTACAAATCAAGCATTTCGAGAGTTTGGTTTGGGAAAAGATGATCGGCCCCTTTGGCGGTTGTTTTGCCATTCGCTCTAATTTTTTTACACCGATTCCTGGCAATTTTTTAGTGGATGATTTCTACATTACGATGTGTGCCCTGGAAAAGGGGGGATTGGCTATCAATGATTTGAATGCGATCTGCTACGAAGGCGTTTCTCATGAAATTGCGGAAGAATTTCGCCGCAAGGCCAGAATTTCAGCGGGCAACTTTCAAAACCTAATTCGTTTTCACACTTTGTGGTGGCCGCCACTTAGCGGCCTGCAGTTTGCGTTTTTTTCCCATAAGGTCTTGCGCTGGATGGGGCCTTTTCTGATGTTGGTTGCTTTAATCGGACTGATATTCCTGTCGTTGTCAGGCGTTGTGACCTATCAGGCCCTCCTGATACTATTTTTGGTGGGGGGCATTTCACTGCCCGTATTGGATTTCTTGTTGGGAATGGTGAATGTAAACTTTCGCTTACTCCGGAATATTAGGTATTTTGTGTACATGAACTGGGCCTTATTGGTAGGTTTTTACCGCTTCGTGAAAGGTGTGCGATCGAACGTGTGGGAACCAACGAAGCGCGAAGAGAACTGATGCCATCACAAGGCTGATTACGATTCACTTTGATTGCTAAATCTTTAATCACATGAGAAGGAGAGACTTTCTAAAGCACAGTACTGCCCTAGCATCCATTACCATCCTGCCTTCCGCCCGGTGGGCTCGTATCGGAAAGCCCACATTGCGAACCGCCCACATTGGTGTCGGTGGTATGGGAGGTGCCGACCTTAAATCGATTTCCTCTCATGAAAACGTAGCCGTGACGGCCCTCTGTGATGTAGATACCAATGCTTTGAAAGCGGCGCAACAATTGCACCCCGATGCCAAAGTGTTTGCCGACTATAGAAAATTGTTCGATGAGATGGGTGGAGCCATCGATGCCGTCATTGTGTCGACGCCCGATCATACCCACGCGCCAGCCTCGATCCTGGCAATGGAGATGGGAAAACCGGTCTACTGCCAAAAGCCTTTAACGCATCATGTTTCGGAAGCCAGAGCCGTTAGAAAACTGGCTGCCGATAAGAATTTGGTCACCCAGATGGGCATTCAGATTCACTCATGGGAGCAATATCGGGGGACCGTGGCTTTGATCCAATCCGGATTGATTGGTAAAATAAAAACGGTGCGGGCCTGGTCTCCCAAAAATTGGGGGTTTGATGGAGCCCCGCCTACAGGTAGTGACCCTGTTCCTCCTCACCTCGATTGGAACCTTTGGTTGGGTACGGCTCCGGAACGCACTTACAAGAAGGATGTTTATCACCCGGGCAACTGGCGTAAATTGCTGGATTATGGTTGCGGGACCCTGGGAGATATGGGGGTTCATATTTTCGATACACCTTACACCGCATTGGCACTGGATGTCCCCAAGACCATCCGATGTGAATGCAGGATTCCAACGGGGTTCGGGCATCCAGAAAATAATGTAGTAACCTATCAATTTCCTGGTACCAAATACACGGCGAAGAAATTAAAATGGGTTTGGTACGATGGCCCCGGTGCTCCCGCCGAACACAAAGATCTGCTCATGCCAAACGGCGATAAACTACCCAATCAAGGAGCCATGTTTGTTGGAGAGAAGGGACGGTTACTGCTGCCACATATTGATTATCCAAAACTGATCGTCGACGGAAAATACGAGAAAATTGACTTCCCGGAACTGGAAAAACAAAATCACTATCATCAATTTGTAGACGCTTGTATGGGAAAAGACGATTGTAGTGCTCCGTTTGCCTATGCAGCTCGTTTGACGGAGGCGATTCTGCTCGGAGTTGTAGCCAATCGATTTCCGAACAAGAAATTACGCTGGGATAATGAATCCTCTACCTTTGCGCAGAAGGAGGCCAACCAACTACTGAGTGCTGAATATCGCAAATTTTGATTGCTATGACATCTTAGAAACTGGGGCAGAGAATAGCCTCATTGCTGTAATTGCCCAAATAGGCAATCGAGATTTCCAGTGCTCCCTGGCGATTGTTGGCGATGTTCACACTTCTCAAATTGAGGTCGTAGCTGAAGCCCAAAAGAAAGTTATTGAACTCGATGCCGGTCATGAGGATGGCTGCATCCAGGTTCAGCGATGAGTCCTCGTATTTTACAGGCCTGACCCAGCCCCCGAGATGAAGCGCCGTCCCCTTAATGTCGCTAAAGAGAAAACGGATATTACTGCCAGCATTGATGGCCAAATGCTCTCCCTGTTTGTAAAAGAGGCCCCGGGGATGAAGTTGAACGGATTGCCCCAATGGAATCTGGAAGCTTAGATAAGATGTAATTTTAGTCAACAAAGTATTGTCGCCTCTTTGTACATCCGCTCTTTTATCGTAGAAAAAACTCAACTGTGGTTCGTTGAAATGATGGAGGGCGAAACCGGCAAAAACAGCTACTTGCCGGGAAGGGACATAGGCGTAATTGAGGCCGATGGCCAAGTCGGAAAAAGAAAAATTGTTTTCCGGCAGATCTTCTGCCGTAGCAATCGAATAGCCGGAAGTTCCATCAAACTGATCTTCAAAAGTAAGAT
>JANQRV010000241.1 GCA_028284395.1 Saprospiraceae bacterium | reverse complement strand
CAACATCCCATAGTCCGCTGTTCCGGGTTTTGCCAATGGGTTAAAGGCCAGTTCCTGGAAACCATGGGCACCGGAAACCATATCCGCCCGGAATAATTCGCGATGACTGCCCGCAAACTCGGGAGCTTTGGGAACGTCTGCTTTCCATTCAACTACAACGGCCTGGATGACGGCGTCGATGCTGTTGGGAAGCGGGAAATCTGCCTTGGCAGTCTCCGGAGGTTCATTGTGTGTCGTATAAAACAAGCCGTTCTTTTCGAAATCAGGGTGAAAGGCCCAACTGCCGAAGCCAGTACCTTTTCCGGGGTAATCGATGAAATTTGGCAGCGTCTCCGCTAAATCCAGATAGACAGACAGGGCCGTTTCCTCTTTCACTTCGTAGAATTTTCCCCGTAGATCATGCAAGAAGGTTCTGTTTTGACCCACTTTGTCCATTTTGTTGATACGGGTGATCGGAGTTGCTTGTGGATTGGAAGGAACCGCGAACTTCTCCTGAAGAACTAAAGTGAGGTTGGAGGTCGCAATTTTGTCCGGTACCGGGTTGATCAATCCTCCGGGACGATTGTTCTTATTTCGTTTCTCTCCTTCGGAAAACTTGTGGATGAAACCCAGAATATCCTCTAGGTCTTCCCCTTTTATCATTGGAAACGGGGGCATGTACTGCTGATATTTTTCGAATAACCTGACTGCTCGCTCATCCCCTTTTTCAATCATTGCCGGGGGATTTTCGATGAAGGAGATCAACCATTCCTTGTCTACTTCCGCCGTAATGCCGGCCAGGTTAGGGCCTATGCCGTTCTCCGAGAAATTGTGACAACTGGCACAAAATTGATTGAACAATTCCATGCCGTGTTGCACGGGTAGCTCTCCACCGACATATTTATTTTCGGCTTGGTCAGCGACGACCGTATCCCGTTCTTCGGAATAGGCTGGGCCGCAGCCGGAAAGGGACACAAAGCAAAGTATGATTGCACTCCAAAATGCAACGTTTGGGTAGTTTGTCATCTTGTGAAGTTCTTACAGTTGATATTCTAAAGACGTCAGCCTTCCCGCTGACCCCTACCGGAGGTTTCAACCCGTTTCGAAATTTGTTCTGAGACGACCTTATAGGCCGAAAATATCGCTGCCAAACGCTTCCTCCAGAGACTGTCCGCTTGGCTGCCACCGTTCCGTCTGATACATGAAATTGCTGTCCAGAGGGTGCCCCCCCGCTGAATGTACCAACCCGTTGTCTCTTCCCCAATGCGTGAAGATAGAGCCGGAAATCGAACCGTCGGAGTTCGGTTGATAAAAGAGGTGAGGGCGCATTTGTTCATCCAGCCCAAAGCTGGTTACAAAGGTAGTGTCCTGATAAAAAGACAATCTGTTCTCCTGTTCTAAGGCGACCCGGTATTTTGCCGGATCGCACGCCAGGTCATGCAGGATCACGTAAACATTGTGTCGATGTCCAAACTCCCAATCCTGCAACTGCTTATCGGTCATGGTTCGGAGGGTGTCCCGGTTGTCGTAGTAACGAATCTTGCCTTCGTTGGGAGTCATGACCGCTTTAACGTGGAAGGAGTCGTTTTGCTGTTCGATGATCAATTCAAATTCATCGATTGCTCGCCAAATCTCACTGGTATACGGAATGGTCATCCGCGGTTCCGTATGTTCAGCTTTGATGTAGAGGGAGCGGAGGTCGCACCAGGCGGTTTTGCCACCGATTGCCGTAAACATTTGCTCGGCTTGTTCAACGGCCTGCGGTTCGCCGGCAAAGGTAGCGGCTGCTTGGTCGGGCGGATCGTTGCCGGGAGAACAACCACAAAAAATAACGAATAAAAGTGAGTAAATCCGGGTGATTTTCAAGTGCTTCATAACTAGAGTGATTTTGCCTTCAATTTACAAAATCAATTGAACCATACTGCATACCGTTCTCTGCGCAACTTCAAAGCCAGTTGCTTTTCCGCCTCCAGGGCTTCCTGCTTGGTCATTTCTCTAAGATGGTTGTAGAGGCTAGGGCGGAGGTACTTTCCGTATTTGCGAACCAGGTTTGAGGAAAGATTGTGCCCGCGTTTATTGCGGTAACCAGTTTGATGTTGTTCGAAACGCTCCTTTGGCGTTTTACTGGTCATGCCTACGTAAAGACATTCAAGTACCCCATTGTATTGTGGATTGGCAGCTCGAAATTTAGCGTTTTCCGTATATACCTTCTTGGATAATTCGATGACGTAAACTTGGTATCTTGCTTTGGGCATGATATGGACTTTGAACTTTTGAAGAAGATAAGTATTGCCTGCGTATTTTTCAGGATGGACGGGTATTTTTTGATGGTCATCCAAAACTGCAACTATTTTGAAAACAAAATAGTACTTAGATTGAACAACTTCTCACAAATAAAAAATACAACTTATGAAGAAGACCAACTTTATATCCGGTCGTTATTTACTACTGGCTTTTCTATTGTTCGGTAGTTTTTCGGCCACCGGCCAAAAGGGTAATGTAGCGGAAGGAGATCTAGCCGTGATGCTGGATGAACTAATCCCACAATGGTTGGACGAGTTTACCGTCCCGGGAGCAGCCATTGCCCTGATTGAGAATGGCAAAACGCGATTTGTAAAGGGATATGGTTATGCGGATGTGAAAAAGAAAATACCCGTTACGACCCAGACCGGGTTCAACATCGGTTCCATCTCTAAAACTGTAGCGGCCTGGGGAGTGATGAAGCTTGTGGAGGAAGGGAAAATTGACTTGGATACTCCGGTTGAGCAATATTTGACTCGCTGGCATCTTCCCGATTCGGAATTCAACAAAGATGGAGTAACCCCGCGTCGGCTACTCAGCCATACGGCCGGACTTTCGCTACATGGATATCCGGGGTGGGGTCCCGGAGATGAACTTCCGACCATTGAGGAGTCACTCAACGGTAAAAACAATGGGCCCGGGGATGTACGACTGATAATGGAACCCGGCACCAGGTGGAAATATTCCGGCGGTGGTTATACCATTATGCAACTGGTCATTGAAGAGATCACCGGCAAAAAGTTTGCAGACTATCTGCAGGAAGCAGTTTTGAATCCGCTCGGTATGGACCGGAGCAGTTATAACATCGGAGCCAAGATCCTGAAAGCTTCTTCTCACGAACACGATGCTTTTGGGGATCCTATTCCCTTCGAATATTTTACCGCAGAGGCCGCTGCCGGTTTGCATACGACCATCGCTGATTTTGCGGCCTTTTTGGAGGCCAATCTCCATTCTTCCGATGCGGCACAACCCGGACGATCCGTCTTGCAAGCGCAAACGGTTCGGGAAATGATGAAGGCCGCGCCCGCATCCGACGGATCCTATGGTTTAGGTTACAGTATTAGCCAGATGGATGATATAGCGGGGGGGATTTTGGCTGGCCACGGCGGGGCAAATACGGGATGGCACGCCTATTTCAAGGTTAACCCAGCCACAAATGACGGCTTTGCCATGATCACCAACGGTGGATCCGGCTGGAATGTCTATACACAGGCCTATTGTAAATGGTTGGAGGCCAAGACCGGTCAGGCCCGCGAAGACGGATGCAAAAAGTCTATCGTTGCCGCCTTGATCAAACCTTTCAAGGAAAAAGGTGTTGCGGCAGCGGTTTCGCTCTACCAGCAACTGAAAAAGGAAGCAACCGATCAATATTACTTTGGCGAAGGGGCCCTAAATGGATTTGGCTATACTTTACTTGGTAAGGATATGATCGATGAAGCCATCGCCATTTTTCAGTTGAATGTGGAAGAATATCCCGAGGCTTCCAATCCATACGATAGTTTGGGAGAGGCATATATGGTCGCTGGTAAAAAGGAATTAGCGATCAAGAACTACAAAAAGTCACTGGAACTAAACCCCGAGAATCAGAATGCGAAGGAGATGCTGAAGAAAATGCAGCACTAATGATTTTTAAAGGTCGATTTCGACCGATTAGATTTGCTATTTTAACGTTTTATCGAAGGTGCGAAGCGGATGTCGTACTGGATCCAGAATGGCATCCGTGTCCCAAGGTTCAAAGGCATTCTTAATATTGGCCAGGCCCGTCTCTGCCAATTCGGGATAGTGTCTCAGCAGAACGGATTTCAGATCGTTGCGATCAATCCATTCCAAACCTTCCCGGGTGTAGTATTCTTCGGTGTAGCAATCGGTGTAGAAACGATCGGCTTGCAGACGTCGAGTAGCGTTGAGTAAAAATATCTGGAACATGGTTTCGCCGAAAGCAAAACCGCTTGGCCGGTGAGCTTCCGCCAGATTACCAATCATTAGATCCAGTTTTTCTACGTCTTCCGGCAAATGACCGTAGGCTTTTTTTAGTTTCTGGACTACTTCTTGATCAGGCGTCAGATCATCAAAAGTGCCGATGGGCTTCAAGCCCAATTGCCTGCGAAATTCATTGTATCGGGGTACACCGCGTTCGCGGGCCCGAAGAATATCTACGGCTCCCAAATCGTAGACTGGATTGCCCGGTATGCTCATTTCCTGCAAAAATCGAGGATAGTTATTCAAAACCAAGTGGCCGGGATGTTGATTGCCAAAGGAATAAAACAGATTGGCCATTCCAACTCGATCGGTGGTTTTGCCAGACCCGGCTTGACGCGCTTCGTTGAAAGGCAAGTCGATGTGTAAGGTGCCGTCGATACTATTTATTTGAAGTGATTCGGGGAGCATAGGGTGTAGGCGATAGACTTCTACAAATTCCTGAGTGAGGCCGTACGGAGAACCGTGCTTCTCGATCGGATTACCCACGACGCCTCCCATTTCGGGATTGCGGACGTTAATAGCAGCAACGGTTTTTCGTTGGTCGCCTTTTCGAAAGAGATTTGTCAGAATGCCGTACCAATTAGAGTTATTGCCCATGTCGAGGGCCTTGTTGGGATTGATGGCGGAATTCCATTCTACGGAGTGTATTTTGGCCATCAATGCCGCATTGATCAGACGAGCGGTATGAAAGAGCCGGTCGTCGCCCCAGCGGGGATACTGTTGATGTAAGTGATCGCAAATCGCATTGTGTTCGCGCGCAAAGAGGGTATGCATCATGGCCAGACCGACCCACCAGTTTCGTACATAACCAGTTTCTTCAATGCCCTTTTTATCCCGGGGCAGGGTCCCGTCAGCATCTAATCGCAGCCTGCCGTTGGTACCGCTTCGCAGCGAATCAACGGTTTGGTAGTCGCTGCCATAGAGCTGAGAACCGTCCCACCAATGGGTCACTTCATTGATGAAGGTGAGCGGCAGATCTTCGGGGATATGGGTCGGATCTGGTTGGGTTTTTCCCACCAAAAGGTGGGTTTGCCAGTAGCGTTGCCGAGCTGGGTCGTCGGCAGCCAGAGGGATTTCAAAAACTTCCTTCAACAGGGGTTCTCCGTGACTGACCCAGTCGTGATTCTGAAATTGGATCCAGGCCACGGCCAACATGTTGAGGAACGGCACTTCCTTCATCTTATCCTCGCGCGTTAGGAAAATCCGACTCAGCTCCCGCGGATTGGGAGTCATGATCATTTCCGCCGATTCGCGCTTTACCGCTGCCTTTGCTACATTGCGATGAAACCTGGTGCGAGCCGCACCTTCTAAGGGGTTGTCCAAATTGTTCCAACTGCCGTCAGCAGTGCGAAAATGAGTGACCCCTTCTGGTGGTTGTAAGTCGCTCGCGGGGAAGCCAACAGGCTGATTGTCGGGATAAGCACTGATGAGGTTGAACTTGTGGAGCCGCTCCCGCATATAGGCCAAGGTCAATAACCCCAGAAAAACGGGACGTCGGTACCAATTGGTCCAGATTCGGTCGCGATAGCCGGCCAGGTTTCCCCACCATTCGGTTAAGGCTTCCATGATCTGGGAAAGTAGGACGGCAGAAGTATTGCCGATCCATAGCCTGACAAAGTACCATCGACCAGATGGGGGACCAGGTGGTAAAGGACTAGGCAATGCTTTCTCATTCGGGGTTGGGGCCGCCAACAGAGATTCTTTATCAAAGAAATAGACCTCCGGAACAAACTCCTGTAGCTGGGCTCGGGCGTTAGAGCGACTTCGAAGCAGCATTTCTTGCCATTCTGCGTTCTGCGGCGCAACTTGGCAGGCAATTTCATAATGCGTGACGGCAGCGCTGTAGTTTTCCATAAGGAAATGCGCCAACCCAAGGAGGGCATTTGATTGATGATCAATAGGCTTTTCAGCAGCAGACTTGATGAGGTCAATCGCTTCTTGAAAACGGCGTTGTTCGATTAATTGAAGGGCTTCTTGTACAATCTTATTTTGCCCGGACTTCTCTTCCATCCCCTTAAAATACAAAAACTGGGAATGATGTCCGCAATTGGAATTTCTGCGAAAAAAAATTACCTTCACATTGAATACTACGAATAGGAATAATATACCATGAAAAAATACCCGCTTGGTGAATTCGAAGAGATTGTCTTGCTGACGGTCGGCGTGTTATACGATGAAGCCTATGGAGTAGCAATCAAAGACGAAATCGAAAAACGATTGGAACGGAGGGTTAGTGTCGGCGCCTTACAGGCGGCACTTCGAAGGATGGAGACGAAAGGTTATCTGAGCGCCCGGCAAGGGGAAGCTACCCGGACCCGAGGAGGAAAGCGGAAGAAGTATTTTACAATTACTGCCCTGGGTAAGAGGGCTTTGGAGCATAGCAAAGAGGTTCGATTAGGTTTGTGGAATGATATTCCCGGATTGGCTTTGGATCTCTAGCAGATCAAATATTGTATCACCCGATGATGAAAAAACAGGCAAAGCGTTTCTTCAAATGGTATTGTCACCCGGAATGTTGGGAAGACATCGATGGCGATTTGGAGGAATTGTATGATCGCCAGCTCAAAAGGCGAAGTAAATGGGTGGCCGAGTTGATCTATGCAGCCGAAGTTATCTTACTTTTTCGGCGGGAGATAAGGCGCCCGCTTCATTTTACTCACCCGCTAATTCACCTCGACATGTTTAGAAACTATCTCAAAACCGCCATCCGAAACCTGTTTAAATATAGGACTTATAGTACAATTCACGTGTTGGGATTGGCACTGGGGCTAGCCGCCTTCTTGTTGATTGATCAATACGTAGCCTTTGAAAAAAGCTATGATCGCTTTCACGATCAACCGGATCAACTGTACCGACTGGTTACGGATAATATTGTGGAAGGCAAGCTACAAGTGACAGACGCGATGTCCTTTGCCCCATCGGGGAAGGCGCTGCAGGAAGAAGTACCCGAAATTGTTCAATATACCACTACTTATAAATTCGACCGGGTGATCTTTCGAAAGGATGGCCGACCTTATGAAGAAAGATCCGCAATTGCGGCCGATTCCAATTTTCTGAATCTTTTCCGATATCCTTTGATTCAGGGAGAGGGCGATGATGTACTCAGTGCTCCTTATACCGTGGTTTTGACGCGCTCGGCCGCTCGTCGCTATTTTGGAGAGGCGAACCCGTTGGGGCAAACCATTGAAGCGCTCGGCCGTTTCAACCGGCCCTTTGAAGTTGTTGGTATCATCGAAGACGTACCGCCCAATACGCACTATAGTTTCGATATGATTTTGTCGTTGAGAAGTATCCAGGAACAGATCGAACAAAATGCCTGGAATGGATTCAACTATTATACCTACTTGCGGCTGGATAAGCAAGCGGATCCCGAGGCTGTCGCGGCCAAGTTACCCCCCTTATCCATTAAATACATTGGGGAGGAGTCTAAATTGTTTTTCCGCATCCAGCCGGTCAAAGACATACACTTGCATTCTGATTTCACTTTCGAACCGGAAATTCACGGTAGTTCGAGGGCCGTCTCGATCCTTAGCATTGTTTCCCTCTTTATCCTGATTATTGCCTGGGTGAATTACATCAATCTGTCCACGGCCCGCGCGATGGAAAGAGCTAAGGAAGTAGGGATGCGGAAGATCGTTGGCGCCCGCAAAAAACAATTGGTGGGGCAGTTCCTGGTAGAGGCGTTGCTGATCAATTTGTTGGGTGCTGCTACTGCTTTGATTTTTACCCAATTGATGGCGCCATTTTTCAACGAATTGGTCGGCAAAACGATCCTGACAAATGTCTGGCAAAATCCAGCATTACTGCTCAGTTTACTGCTTTTTTTCGTGCTGGGTACAGTTGTTGCGGGTGTATATCCGGCACTTGCCCTTTCGTCCTTCGACCCAATCGGTGTCATCAAAGGGCAACTCAGTCGATCCCGCAAAGGGACCTGGTTACGTAAGTCGCTGGTAGTCTTACAATTTGTTGCCGCACTCGTTTTGATTGGTAATACCATTATTGTGTATCGACAGGTACAGTTCATGTCCGGGCAGGATATGGGCATGGACATCGATCGGGTCTTGACTTTTCAAAATCCGGCCCGGGGTCAAATGGAGCGAGAGCAATACCGTAGTAGATATGAATCCTTCTGTGCGGAGTTGGGTAACATCCGACAGGTGAAATCCGTCGGTTCAGTTGCCAATGTACCAGGGGGAGGCAGTTCGGAAATTGGTTCAACCAGTGGTGGGATTACCTTATTGCAGGGCCAAGGGGGATATCATTCTACGGTTTATGTATCTCCAATCAATGATCGATTTCGGCAAACACTGGATATCCAGTTGCTGGCGGGGCGAGACTTCGATCGAGACATCGCCACCGATACCAGCGGTGCCATCATCAATAGCGCTATGCTAAAAAAATTGAATATATCGGACCCAGAGGAGGTGGTTGGAAAGCGTTTTCACTTCGGACAAAATGTAGAGAATGACAAGTTTCGCATTGTGGGTGTCTTTGAAGATTTTAATCGAACCACGCTCAAGAATACCATTGAGCCAACCGTCTATCTGTACCGGCCATTCACTCGGAGTACCGTTGTGAAATTGGAGGGAGGAGCGCTCCAACCGACAATCCAGGAGATTGAAGCCACCTGGCAACGCTTCTTTCCGCAGGCCCCCTTTGCCCATAGTTTCGTTGATCAGCGTTTTGATCGATTGTACCGTGAAGACCAAAAATTCGGATCTCTCTTTGCCAACTTCTCCATCTTGGCTATTCTGGTGGCGGGAATGGGGCTCTTCGGCCTGGCTTCCTTTCTCTCCGTCCAACGAACGAAGGAAGTGGGGGTTCGCAAGGTGTTGGGGGCGTCGACCGGCAACATCGTGCTGTTGTTTTTCCGCGACTTCATCTGGCTCATTGTTTTGGCCGGTGTCATCGGATTACCATTCATCTACCTGGGGATGAATGAATGGTTGGATGGCTATGCATACCGGATTGCTTTCCCGTGGTGGGTCTTAATACTCTCCGTCTTGGCCATAGCGGCCTTTGCCTTTTTAACGGTGGGTTATCAGACCTTTAAAGTGGCTCGCTTGAATCCGGCGGAAACCATTCAGCACGAATAGGGTGAAGAGGGTTAATGTGATCACAGGGATCCGCCAATGATTTCCACCTCCAGCGAATTGGGCACGTCATGCCAGCCGGCTATTTCATTCACCTTAACAAATGCTCCTCGTCTGCGGTCGTCGGACGGGATGATGCCGATCAAACTGGAATGAATGATCCAGGATTCCCCTTCTTCATGAACTTTGGTGTAGATTTTTTGGCTACCCTGGCCTTCTATGTTTAGGAAGACTTCTTCGGTGCCAATCTCCGTGAATCCGTAATCGGCATTTGTCTGCATCTGTTTTTCAATCCGTGCCGAATAGGCTTTACCATTGATTCGTGCCGGCCACCTTTTAAAGGATTCGAGGGCTGCTATTTGGTGGATCTTGAAACGTTCCAATTGCGGAATGAAACGATCCCTTTTTTCATTCCAGGTTCTAACGATGTCGTACCTCATGATTTGATCCCAATCGGGAAGCTCACTTTCTTCGAATTTCCATTGCCAGATCTGCTGATTTTCTAGCATGTTCTGGATGGTAATGATGAAATGGTATCCTCCCGAAACCGGGTTTTCCGATTGACTGATCCAGGAAAAATAAACTCCGTCGGTTGACCATCCAATGGGTAAGAATGATTCAATGACACATTTTTCCTGACACATTTCTGCCTCCAGGTCCTGGTCGATGCGGATTTCTTGAGGAATTGAGTAACTCCCTTCCTGAACAACCCTTGGGGCCGAAGCGGTGGAGGGAGCATTGTCGGAGCATGCCATCAATAGCGTAAGTACAGCAATGGTAAATGACTGAAGGTTCATCTTTGTGCTTTTCGGGTTCATTTCCAAGTCGTTTGATGCCGGTTCGATTTTGAGCATGAGTGGGGGAGAGGCTTGATTTGTACCCATTTGGGGGATGTGCTATGGTCAGAAATGCTAGAATGATCAATGGGTATGTATCTTATTTTGCTTCATAATTTTGATAGAGAGAGAAAACGAGACAGAATAGTTTACTTTTTAGTTAAAAAAAGAAAATTAGAAGCCAATGTAAATCATGACCTTTGTTAAAACTTTAAACAAATGAAGAAGAGCATACTTCCAGATCCATTCGAAAAAGCCAGATTAGAAAAAGGGTATGGAGAGATGGATGATCAGGATGATCCGGTGGTCATGTTGCTGCGGCATAAGGATGTTCGTCGGTGCGCACACAATTGGAAGACGTTTCAATCGGGGGCTACTCCAGGACGGATTGTGGTACCTTCGGAGGTGAATATCCGGGATCAGCGCCAGATACCTTTCGAAGTTGATCCACCGTTGCACGGCGACTACCGAGCTTTGCTGGAAGCTTGGTTTAAGCGGCCACTTCAGCCTGCGTACCAGGAGAGCCTAACCGGGCAAATACAAGATCTGGTAGACGAAGCGCTCACCAAAGACAGTGTCGAAGTGATCAGAGGATTCGCTTTGCCACTTCAATCCCGTGCACTCACTTTGCTGTTCAATGTGCCTTTTGCTGAAGCGGAAACGTGGATTTCTTGGGGTACACACGTATTTAGGAGCGAAGGCGACCCCCTTGACGGAGCGAAGGCCAACCTCCTCTACGATTACATCGACCAACAAATCGATCGCGCCATTGAAAATCCGGGAGAGGATATGTACTCAGCTTTGCTGGCATCGGAGATACACGGCCGAAAACTAACCCGTGAAGAAATCCAGGGAGTATTGATTCTTACGTTTGCCGGAGGCCGGGACACCGTCATAAATGCGGTCACAAATACCATTGCTTACTTTGCCGAACATCCCGAATCGCTCAAACGTTTGCGCGATGAACCGGAAATCATCGGAAAGGCAGTAGAAGAGTTTATTCGATATTTTGCTCCGCTAACCCACATGGGGCGAGTGGTGACCGAAGATACGAAAGTGTGCGAGCACGCTGTAAGAGCGGATAGCCGCATATCCCTTTGCTGGGCGTCAGCCAACCGGGATGCCAGCGTTTTCGAAAATCCGAATGAAATTATATTGGACCGTAAACTCAACCCTCACGTAGGCTTTGGTTTTAGTCATCACAAGTGTTTAGGAGCGACCCATGCTCGTCAAATTTTGAAGGTGCTACTGAAGGTGCTGACCCGCAGCGTCGAATCCATTCAAATTCTGGACCACCACGAAAATGTGGAAGTGCTGGGTGAATTTAAACGCAAAGTGGGATATGATAATATTACCGTACGTTTCCAATAACCAATCTCGCAATTCAGATCAAAACAAATCAAAGATGGCTAAGAT
>JANQRV010000232.1 GCA_028284395.1 Saprospiraceae bacterium | reverse complement strand
GCGGCCTTGAATGCCAACTGTTCGGTTTCGGGCATTTCCCGGTTGACGTAAGCTTCTATTTGTTCGTCACTATAAGATTCGTTTGCATTCATGGATTAGTCTTTAGGTCAATTCACTAAATAGTTCATCGAAAAGTGGGTGATCCTCGATGAGTTGCCTGAGTTGTTTGCGGCATCGACTGACCGCTTTTTTTGCTTGATTGGCATTTTTCAATCCCAATTCTTCAGCCACTTTGGCCATGGTCTTACCATACAGATGAAAAAGCTGAATGCCCTTCCGGCAATTCTCTTTCATTTCCCTGATGATTTTTAACAACACCTCATCACGCTCCTCTTCCTCACCGGACAAGGGATCAAACCCCACCTCACCGTCAAAAGCGTCTTTTTCCCGATTCATCGTCAACTCTTCGTCATAAGTAATGCGATCGGTTTTGCGCACCTCTGAGCGGATCACATTTCGGCAAATGGCCAGCAAGTAGGTACGCACATTGGCATCCCCTTTGAATTTGTCCCCTCGAATATTGTCGTCCAGCGCGACCAAAGCCTGCTGGAGCACGTCGCCCACTTCAAATTTATTCAGCTTGTAATTGCCCAGCCATTCGCCAACTTTAAGACGTACGGTCTGATCGACATATAAACTTTGTATGGCTTCATTTCTTTGGCGGCTATCCGCTCCTTTGATCGCCTTGACAATTTGCGGGGTACTCAGCGTAACTACTTTCATCTATTGGTGGAGACTTGATTCTATTAAGTACCCAAAATAGTGAAAAAAAGGAAATTTACTTCATTCCAGTTGCAGGAGCAATACCGTACCTTGTATCGGTTTATCATCAATACCATTATCGAGAAAGACCTGCCAGAAGTAAGTGCCCGTCGGCAATCGACTGCCATCCCAACCCCGGTCTGAAAAGCGTAAAGGCCGGTCAAAAACCGCCTGCCCATGCTTATTGAATATTCGCACCCGGGCACTTTCGAAATTGGAAGCACAACTATCGGACTCCTTAAGCTCCCTTAGCGGGTTAAAAGGACCATCCACGCTAGGATTGAAGCCAAAATTGAGCAGGGAATCAAACTTGATCGCACAGTCAATATTGAAGAAGACGGTGGCGGTGTCACAGAGTGTCGAGTCGCACGCTGCACTACAAATCTCGTATCTAAATGCTGTCGCCAGTGGTTGTTCCGGGGCCGTATATTCGATTTCGCCCGTCCACTGCCCCTGATCGAACAGTAGTCGAAGATTGCCCGAAAGCGTATCGTCCAGTACTTCATGCAGGAAGCCCTCCGGTACTTCTTCGTCATTATCAAAAACATTAAAAGTCCGGGTCTCATTGATCTTGAGGTCCAACTGGTCGTTTTCCAGGACCGGCTGAGTAGCGGTCTCATACTGGCGACGAATAATGAGACTATCACATCCGAAAGGCGTCATCAATCGAAGCGTGTCGCGACTAAACTCCGTGTTCGTACAACCGCCGCTCAAATTTGTCGTATCTACAATGGTATAATTGGGATTGATGCGCACCTGTATCCCCACTCTTTCCTGGCTCACACACTCTTCTCCGTTGAGCGGCACCGTCTGAGCGTAAAAGGTTCCGGCAATCGTCGGCAGGTATTGGTTGGTGGCGTTGGCCAGCAATTCCCCGTCCAAAGGCTTACTAAACCAGTCAGCCGTAAATCCCGGACCGGGTGGTTTCACCTTCAAAACGGGCAATGCCTCACTATCACAGATTTCTACGATCTGCATTTCCGGTACGGGAGGACCGATGGTATCGCACGAACAATCGGGAGGATCTGCCGCGAAGGTAAATTCACAGCCCTGTTCGGGGCTCACCGCCAAAATCGAAAGCTGCTGATCAATGGGTATACCGGTAAAAATTCGCTGATTCGGTCCCGATGACTGACCTCCAACATCACCGGGTGTAGGGATCAACCCGGCGGCATTGAACGCTTGTACCTCAACGGAATAAGCAGCATCTCCCGGTTCGCAAAAGGCACGGATCTTCTCGATAAACGGTGCGTTCAGTGTCTCAAAAACATTGAGTGGCGTCCTAATCGGGTTAAAACAGCCCGTATTCCGATCAAATACTTCGGCGTGAAACTGCCCGGCACCCGGCGGCAAAAATTCCGCCTGGTTTTCGGCAATGAGCCGGCCTCCGATCGGTGCATCGTACCAATTGACCTCCAGGCCGGGATCCACCTGGGCGCGAATGAGCTTCAATTCATCACCGGGGCAAAATTCTACGAAGGATTCACTGAGAACAGGGCGCGCTAGATCCGGACAATCACAAGTGGGAGGGCTAAAATTGCGGGTTGCAACACAACCCGCCGGGCCAGTCGCGACAATAGCAAAGGAGGCATCCAACGATAGATTGGAGAAGGTATACACATCACCCTCGTTGGAATAAAAGAACTCCGGTGTTACCACAATAGAGGTCGCATTCGAAATGGTGATCGTGGCCGTATAATTGCGCGTCCCTTCCAAACATTGGTAATTGTTGAATTTACTGATGGTAGGGGTACGAAAAGATTTAACTTCAAACCTTGTCTTCTCTTCGCTTTTGCAAACGCCCCGTTGGGCTTCAGCGAAATAAACACCCGGGCCCAAGGGACGAAATTGACGGACATCCTCCTGCAACAGGAGACCGTTTTCGTCTAACCAATTGACACTGACCCCGGAAGCTGCGCTTACCGATAGCTGAGGAATAGGGGCGTCGTCACAGTAACTCAGCTCGGTATCGCCTACAGCAAGTGGTGCAGCGAGGTCAGCGCAACTGCAGTTCGGTCCGACAACCGTAAATTCATATTCGCAGCCACTGACTAGATGCTTAAGTGTAAGCGTTACATCCATTCCCGAAGGGACGTCCTCTACCCGGAAGGAACCATCGATTTGACGAACGGGAGTACCAAAACTAACAAGTAGCTCATCTTCATTCAAGGTACGGAATGACAAGGCGTAAGTCTCTTCAATTTCATTGCAGGTCGTTGTGATGGCATCAACTTCCAGGGCTATTTCCATCACTTCCACAGCCGTCCGTTCATCACTGACGCAACTGGTATTGACGAGGCGACTTTCCGCATAGTAAATCCCGGGCATGTCCGGTTGAAATGTATTGGAAGTCGCCAACGGATCTCCACCGGTTGGCATGCCATACCAAACGACTTCGATGTTTGCGGCCACATCCGCCTCCAATGTGGGAAAAGGGTCTCCCTGACAATACCATTGTTGTTCAGCAATCGAAGGCTGCGCAATCACCGGGCAGGGTTGGCCACAACGGCAATCTTCTTGAATGGTGTCGTCATTCGTATCGGGATTACCGTCATCGCAAAAAGCGCCGATGGGGTCTTCGCCGGCACAGAATTGGGAGAAGTCGCCGGACCAGGGGAGTTGGGGGTTATTGGAGAAGTCATAACGGATTGTCAAAAAAGTATCCAGCCCTGGAGTAAAGAATGGAGGGGGTCCAAGAGTCGGGAGCAGAAAGGTATCCGGCTGGCAAAGTTGTAAAAACTCATTCGCAAAACAACCAGATAGATCATTGTTCTGCAAATTGACTTTTCCGAGTAAGCCTAGCTTGGCAGGAATTGGACCTGTTAGCTTATTATTGCTAAGGTCTAAACCGCCGAGTCTTATTGTTGTGGCAGCAGACTTATATCCCAGTAGAACTAAATCTCCTAGTCCCACAGGAATCTCCCCTTCTAACTTATTGTTACTAAGATCCAAGTTCCGGAGACTGTCCAAATCACTCAAAGCCTCCGGTATATTACCAATGAATTCATTATTGCTGAGGGAAAGCGATCGGAGCTTCTTCAAAGTAGTCAATCCAGAAGGAATGTTGCCGACGAACAAGTTTTCCGAAAGATCCAGGTTCGTCAATTCCTGCCAATTACTCCAATCTGTAATTGCAAGATCATCAAACTGATTATCCGATAAAGATAAAACCCGCAGATTCTGTAAGTTAGTAATTGCGTCCGGGATACTTCCACTCAATTGGTTCTGAGATAGATCCAGTTCTTGCAGGCTCTCCAAACCTCCGAGGCTGGCAGGGAGTCCCCCGGCTAGATTGCGGTCACTCAAATCAATCTTAATTACGCAGCCATCCTCATTACAGTTTACACCGTTCCAGGTCTCCAGGGGCATTGATAGATCCCAGGAGCCGTCCCAGTTAGGCCCGCCAGTTGACTCATAGAGACTGACCAGGGATAAGGAGTCAGAGGTACGACACGGTTTTACCGCAACCCCTTCACAAACACAACCTTCGGTAATTCTATCGCTTTTTGTTCCCGGATTGCCATCTTCACAAGGAGCCCCTATTTGTTCTGTTCCGCTGCACCAGTTCGACAGCCGGCCCTCCCAAGGTAACTTTGGGTTTTCGCTAAAGTCATAGGCAGGAAACGTACGCACGATGCCTCCAAAGTCAATAAATGTAGTGGTAAGACTGCAAAACGGGCGAATCTCTTCCGGAATACATCCTGAAAGCTGATTACCACTCAAATCGATTTCCTTCAAGTTCATGAGGTCCCCCAATTCCGGGGGTATGGTCCCTTCAAGATTATTTTCGGACAAATCCAGATCTTGTAAATTCATAAGACTTCCCAATTCCGGTGGAATGGCACCTTGAAAATTGTTTCCAGACAAATTTAAATTCCGTAGTTTAGTGAGATCTCCCAATTCTGAAGAAATGGTGCCTTGAAGGTTATTCATGGATAAATCCAGAAACTCCAGTTGCAACAAATTTGCTAATATCGAAGATACTTCTCCGCTTAAATTTCTTCCGGAAGGTCTCAAAATTCTTACACAACCATCGTCGTTAAGAGAAACGCCAGACCAGGAATCCATTGGATTTTCGAGGTTCCACGGTTCGGTCCAATTGGGACCGTTCGTGCTGGTATAAAACTCGATTAGGGTGAGAGAATCCCTGGAGCGGCAGGAATTGACTAATGTACCGGCACAATTACAGTCTGAGGTGATCACATCGTTGATGGTATTGGGATTGCCGTCGTCGCAAGGGGCACCAATGGGGTTTTCACCGGCACAGAGTTGGGAGAAGTCGCCAGACCATGGGAGTTGGGGGTTATTGGAGAAGTCATAACGGATTATGGCGATAGTATCAACTCTTCCTAATGGATTAAAAGGAATACTTGGAGGAATATATACTATCACAGTATCATTAGGAATGCAAAGCTCAATTAGCGCTTCTCGAAAACAACCGGAAAGATCATTATTCCTCAGATCTACATAATCCAACTGTGATAATTCAGCTGGAATTTCTCCTATTAGTTTATTATTGCTTAGATCTAATCCACCAATTGAAGATAAAAAAGCCAAAGACCCATCCGAAACAACCGGTGCAGTTCCTAATGCAACTAAATCCCCAAGTTCAGGTGGAATCTCCCCGAACAACTGATTGTTATTCAAGTGCAGATACCTCAGACTGTCCAGATTACTCAATTCAACCGGAATTTCTCCATTGAATTGATTATCACCGAGAAAAAGACTTCTAAGATTTACCAAATTTCCCAATGTCTTTGGAATCTCCCCGGAAAACTCATTTTCGGAAAGATCAAGGCTTATCAACTGCACCAAATCAGTCCAATTTAATAGGGACAAATCTCTTAACTGATTTTTGGATAAGTCTAATTCGGCAAGTGAATCTAAATTACCCAGTTCTGAAGGTATGGAACCCTGTAGAGCATTACCTGCCAAATTAAGTTGGACGAGTCCTTTTAAGTTCCCCAACTCAGGCGGTATGTTCCCAGCTAATTGCCTACCGCTAAGAAATAACTCCCCTACGCATCCTTCCTCATTAATGGTCACACCTGACCATCTGTTGATCGGTTCTTCAAGATCCCAGGGATTGGTCCAATTGGGCCCACCTGCTGCTTCATAAAGCGCTCGTAGAGCCAAAGAATCGCTTGCTCGGCAAGGGTTCAGGCACTGGCTTCGATCAACGGCTCCCCGAACCAATCGGAAACCCAAGTCTGCCTCTCTCGAAGTTAGTCCTTGAAAAGACCGGTCGCTGATGCGACTCCCAAAAGCATTGCATTCATAACTACATCCTCTTTTAGTACCAAGTTCGGAGGTTGCCGGACCAGTTGGCGAACAAGCCGGCGCTGTTTCATAATACTCTGGGTCCCATCCATCCCAACACCACTCATCCACATTTCCAGCCATATCAAAAATATTCAATTCATTGCCCAACTTTTGTCCAATGGAACGAGTAGGCCCCAAATTAGTCTCTTCCGGGTCCCACCAGGCGACCTCATCCAGATTATTGCTGCCTGGGTATTTATAGCCCTGGCTTTGATTGCCACCTCTGGCCGCGTACTCCCATTCCGCTTCTGTAGGCAGCCGGTAGCCGTCGGCTGATTCGCGCCAGAATACCGCTCCCGAATTTGGAAGTGTCCAATTGTCACCCGATTTACCATAAACTTGTGAAAAGCCGGCATCACTGTAATAACACGGTGACAGCCCTTCACTTTCGCTCAAACGGTTACAGAAGACAATGGCATCATACCAACTGACCTGTTCTACCGGGCAGTAATCCCCACAATCCTGGTGAAAACTGGGATTGCTTCCCATTAGTTGGTTCCATTCCCCTTGAGTCAGTTCATATTGGCCAATTTGATAATTACCTAAAGTCACTGGATGGGCCGGTTTTTCATTGTCTTCGCACTCGCTTTCTTGTTCTGGTGTACAGCCCATGGTAAAAGTGCCTCCCGCTACACTAACCATTTTGTTATCAATTGCTTTGGGATCGCACAATCCACGGTAATCCTTAACTATGGCATAACTTTGACAACGACTACTATTACCCTGTTCATCCCAGCCGTATATATATGTAATTACTGCTTCTGGATCATCGCAGTTTAGGACTAATCGGGTTGAGGTCGAATCTGGAATCACCAATCCATTGTCAATATCATTTGCTCGGTACACGGAATATCGAAGCGCAGGATCGTTGCGAGCTCCGGCGTGAGGGAGAAAATCGGTCGCGGACAATATCACTTCATAGATTCCGGGATCGGGCACCTGGTCTCCATTAGCATCCCCCGGCAATAGTTCTGCAGCTAAACCAAAATTGCAATTGAATGTAGGAGCAATTACTGGGTCTGTTATCGTATCACTACATAGCTTCTGGTCCAGGAGGAAATCGCTGATAACGACTATGGCTTCACATCGGTTGTAATTGAGAGATTCATCCCAGGCATACACATAAACCAATGCTACTTCCGGGTCACTGCAGGTAAATGTTATGGTGGAATTATCCGGAAGCGGTTCTGCACCGGAATCAATATCACTAGCAAGCTCAATTGAATATCGTATCGGATCACCAGGATCGTAATTCACTATGAAGTCCGTCGCTGCCACCATCGAAATCCCTTGTCCAAGATCCGGCACTTTATCGTTATTCAGGTCCACCGGTAACAAAGTCGCATTAATTC
The DNA here is from genome assembly GCA_028284395.1 of Saprospiraceae bacterium. Classification (GTDB taxonomy): domain Bacteria; phylum Bacteroidota; class Bacteroidia; order Chitinophagales; family Saprospiraceae; genus JANQRV01. The sequence continues at coordinate 6,505 of JANQRV010000232.1, read as the reverse complement.
CGTCTCTACAAACAATACTAGGCAAATTGAGACTTTCTGCTTCATTATTATCGGAGCATAAATTAAAGAAATCATTGATCAAGATTTGTGTTTCACACCTTTGACTATTTCCAGAAGTATCCCAACCATACACATATACCTTCACAACATCATCTCCGGTACAGCGCAATGCCAATTCCGACTGGGAGGAGTTTGGCACTTGTCCCGCATCGATATCAGCTGCCCGAAAAATAGAATATTGGATTTGGTTGTCACCTTCTGCATCTGAATCGTGATTAGCAATTAAGTCCGTGGCAGCAATAACAACCTCGCCATCTTGTGAATCCGGAACCTGGTCACCATCCCGGTCTACTGGACTAAGGTTTACACTTAGTCCACCATAACAAATGACGGCAGGCGGCACCAGATCCTGCTGAAGGCTTTGGTGGATATATGGCTGTTCTTCCGTTGAAGAAAAGGCCTTGATTTTTTCTAATAACCACTTATATTCCAATGAATCATGATTCGTCAGGTTGAAATTCCCAAATAGTAGCAGTGTAAGACTGGTTAATATGATTAGTACAGTTTCTTTCATTAGTACGAATACATTTGATTAAGGTGTCTGGGTGATTGAGAAAACAAAAAGTACAAACTAAACTTTAGAGATTGATTGGATTTCAAATTCAACAACAATACTGGCTCCTGGTGCAGCTCCGTATTTAATCCGCTGTCCAAAAAACACTTGACGAAACCAAATTCCCCACAACAGGTTATTGGTAAATCATTCTTCATCAATGAACTCCATATTTCAATCAACCACATAGGAATCTGATAAACTTCTTCCGTAGCATAAGTCGGACTCAACGTCCTGCTACTACGCCATTTTTGTTGTAAATCAGGATAAACAAGGGACGAGCAAAAAAGAGAAAGGGGAAAAAGTTGAATTCTCATTTGTCAAGGGTTAAGGGGCATTAGAATCATCCAACCAGAATTTGCATTAATATAAAAAACTCTAACAAAAAGATCATAACCAAAGGACATCGCTTTTCCTTTGATCGATAGAAAAATGGTAATGAAAAGAAAGTTCATATCAGCCGGAATTTGAAGTTAGCACAGAAGCGACAAATGCCTTGCCCTTATTCTTTCGTCGCAACAGCCGATGCAAAGGTTCCCAGCCGTGAAAAATAATATGTGCGGTGAAGTGGTCAGTACCACTAGCAGGATTCCAGAAGATAGGATAAGTGCTTGGAGGAGTCCAAAGGACCAGCACAAGATACCTTAAGCGCAAATAATCAAGTCGAGAAAAATACCTTTCTCCCGAAAACTTTACAATTCAAATACAACGGAACCGATGATTCTTCTCGGCATTTGCGGAACGTAGGAACCAAATATGGATCGTTGGAAAGTTTCCACGTCATTCAGGTTTTGCATGTTTAATCGAAACTTCAGGTTTTTGTATTGATACCCTAGCATCAGGTCAAAGCGAGTGAATGCTTCGATGATGTTTTCATCGGTATTCAAGCGATCTCCGAACATATCTCCCTGATGGAATATTCCGGCACCGACGGACAGTCCTGGAATGCCTTGCTTAAAGGTATATTGTGTCCAAAGGCTAAGCTTGGCGTTGGGATTGTTGGGCAATTCTTTACCCGCAAAATCGGTTGGTTCGGCATCGCCGTTTTGCACTATTTCACTGATCACCTCCGTCTTGAAGTAGGAGAATGCTCCGAAAAATTGCCAATTGTTCAATAATTTACCGTTTACATCGAGCTCAACCCCCTGGCTGCTGTGTTCTCCGGACTGATTGGCGCGGAAGTTATTGGGATCGGAGATACTGCCGTTGGAGTCGATGATTTCGAATTGCAGTACATTTTTTCGATTTAAATCGAAATACGACAAGGTGATCCCCAAACGGTCATCGAATAAGGATTGCCTAAGTCCAAACTCGATTTGGTCACCCAGGAGCGGTTCGGGGTCATCCAATCCTCTTCCTGGCTGGGGAGTAACCGAACTGAATGATTCTGCGTAGCTTCCATATAAGGTCAGGTTATCAATGAGCTCAAATGTAAGCCCTACCCTGGGCGTAAAACGGGACTCCGTCGTATTGGAATCATCGGATGGTTTTTCAGCATCGCCCCGATAACGGGTTCCGGTAGTAAATTGGCTAAATCGCCCCCCAATTAAGAGGTTCAATCGATCATCAAGTAAAGAAACAAGATCTTGTACATTAATGCCTAATCTCGTCGTAAAAGGAAGAATGTCATCTTCTAAAATTGGAGCGGAGCTGAGCGCATTATTGCTCCAGGTCGGGTTGTTCAATGAAGTAACTCCTTCGATGGGAAATACAAAGTTAAAGGCAACCGGTCGGCCAATATCTGAGACATCAAATCCAAGCAGAAGCCGATGATGAACAGAGCCCGTATGAACATCACCGGTTAAATCCAAAAAGTTAGAGAAGGTATTGGTTCGGCTTCTTTCGCGATAATCACCGAAACTGTACGCAACGCTGTCCGAAACTGCATCAAAAATAGGATATACATCATGTAATAACCTAGATTGATTAGAATACGAAGTCACATTTCGCAATTGCCAGTTTTCGGAAAATCGATGTGTGAGAGTCGCCATGGCCATATTATTGTTCCCTTCGGAAGTGCCATCCGGATAGCCATAAAAGTTGGAGTTATCCAATTCCTTTGCCCTGGTAAGTGACAGTCCCACTGGAAAGCCCCAATCAATGGTGGTGGTATTCTGCATGAAAATGGCATCGATATTCAGTGAAGTTTGACGACCAATATTCCAGAGCAGGCTCGGGGCTACCATAAACTGTTCACTAGAAATATCATCTCTGAAACTGTTGGAGGTTTCATACACTGTATTTAGACGGTAGCTTAACTTATTATTCACCTTGCCCCCTAAATCAATGGAAGGCCGAAACAACCCATACTCCCCAACTTTGACTTCAAAGGAAGCATGTTCGTACCCCAGCGGCTTTTTGGTTACAAAATTAATGATGCCACCGGGTTCGACATCTCCGTACAGTATGGATGCAGGTCCCTTCAGTACTTGCACTTCTTCTACATAATTGGAATAAGGGGTCCTAAGCATGGCACCATTCACTCGGTAGTTTTCCGGGCCACCGGCAAGTCCAATATCAAAACCTCTAATGTTGATATTGTCGCTGATGCCATAAGAACCAAATTTTGAGACACTACTAACATTCCGAAGTGCATCTTCCAGATTGATCGCTTGTTGTTGTTCAAGTAATTCTTTGGATACAATATTCACCGAAAGCGGTGTTTGTTCAAGCGGGGCGTTCAGCCGAATGGCGTGAAGGGTGGATCTCTTTTGTCCGTAAACGGCGATCTCGTCCAAATGGTAGCTGGCATTTTCCAAGGTTACATCAATCGACGTGACCTCATTCGCCTTTACAACTATCTCCAATTGCTGTTCCTGAAAACCTATTTTGGTGATGGCCAGGATATAGTCTCCCGGGGAGATATTTTCCAACGAAAAACTTCCTTCGGAATTGGAGGTTGTACCGGAAGAGGTTTGTGCCAAAAATAGATGAACACCTTCTACGGGCATACTTTCGGCATCTTTCACTGTTCCTTGAATACTTCCTGACATTTGGGCCCAAACGGCGTGTATCGGGAGCAGTAAAATGAAGAATAGGTAGCGTTTCAAATTGTACATGATGTTCCGTGTTTGTTAAGTTTTCTATTGAATCGGATTGGTGTCGATACACAATTGCATTTATTGCAACTATGTTGCAGCAAATATAATCGAACAATCCAGTAACTGCAACATAGTTGCAATAAATGGATTTTTTTTAACTTACCGCCCACAACAGATTCATCACTTATTAAACCTTCATCCGTCATTACTTTCCCCGCGCAAAATCAAGACAAGACCCAATTAATTTCTAATTTTGGCACTCTTTGTACCAATTTCATCCATCGCAACCAAATTCAAAAAATGGGAAACGCTCGCTCAATCACCATCCTGTTTTCTGTCCTCCTATGGGCGTTGAATCACGGACATAGTCAAAACCAGCCCGGTGCAGAATTACACATTAAGAAGGCCAAGGGGCCCATCGTATTGGATGGGAAATTGGAGGAGTCCGACTGGCAGACGGCACATGTGGCCGACAATTGGTACACAAACTATCCGGTAGATACCTTGAGGGCCCCGCTTCAAACGGAAGGTCGTTTTACTTTCGACGACGAGTTCTTCTATGCATCCTTTGTTTGCTATGACGATGAAACACCGGACATTATCAACTCGCTTAGGCGTGATTTTGAATACGAACTGAGTGACAATGTTGGATTTGCCATTGGGCCTTACAACGATAAACTGAACGGTTTTTTCTTTGTAATCACCCCGGCGGGTGTCCAAATGGAAGGCACGGTTACCGGAGGTGGCAGTGCCAATGATTCCTACAGCACTTTTTGGGATAATAAATGGTACTCCAAAGTGGTGCGCCATGCGGATAAATGGATCGCCGAAATGGCCATCCCCTTCAAAAGTTTTCGGTATAAGAGCAACGTCCGGGAGTGGAATATATCCATGGACCGTTGGGAGTTAAAGAGGAACCGCAAGACCAGTTGGATCCGCACGCCCATTCAATTCATTTCCGCCTCTTTTCCCTACGGCGGACAATTGATCTGGGACGACCCCATTCCTCCGGCTAAAACCAACATCTCTTTTATCCCCTACGTCACGGCCAATACTTCCGCCAATCGAGAAGTAAACCCGGTCGATCAGAATTCTGATTTCCAGGCTGGTTTCGACGCTAAAATAGCAGTCACCCCCTCTCTAAACCTGGACCTGACTATAAATCCGGATTTTTCGCAGGTGGAGGTCGACGATCAAATCATCAACCTGACCCGTTTCGAATTTCAATTTCCCGAAAGACGCCAGTTTTTTTTGGAAAATAGTGATTTATTCGACTTAGTTGGTTTTCCGGGAGCACGTCCTTTTTTTTCCCGACGAATTGGACTGGCACGTGATTCTTCGGGGTTGTTTCAGCAGGTTCCCATTTCCTACGGCGCCCGGCTTAGTGGGTCGCTAAGTGAAAAATGGCGGGTGAGTATCTTAAACATGCAGACCAAAGAGGAAGCGTCGATTGGATTGCCCGCTCAAAACTATACCGTTGCAGCACTGCAAAGGAATTTCTGGGCGCAGTCCAACGTTACGATTAGCTTGGTCAACAAACAGAGTTTCGGAGTGGAACCCAGTGATACCAGTAAATTCTTCGGCGAAAACGTTTTTCGCAAAATTCAGGTAGGAGACCGGACTCAATTGAGGCCTAACACCTATAACCGGGTCCTTAGTCTCGACATCGAATCATCCAGCAAAGACACCAGATGGTATCACAGTTCTTATCTCAGCAAATCTTTTGATGATTTTAATGACCGCGAAAATATGTCCGGATTGTTATTCGGCCGTTATTCAACGCGTACGTTTAGCGCCTTTACCGGCTTTTCTTTTATCAACGAATTTTTTAATGCGGAAGCGGGTTTTGTACCCAGTGCACAGGTGTATCCCGGCCAGTATTCGTTTTTTGGCAACCTGACCTACCAGATTTATCCCGAAAAGGAATCCATCATTCGCATGGGGCCCACCTTTGATTTCCAACATACCTACATACCGGGTGGCACCCTCACCGACCGGAGTTATCAACTCGGTTATCAGTTTGCGTTCAATAATGCATCGTCCCTGCAGTTTAGTTACAGCTACGTCTTCCAAAAGCTCACCAATAGTTTCAATTTATTGGATCCAAGTAGATATACTGGTTTTCTCGAGGGAGAGGAATACAATTGGAATGCCGTCTCGATTGAATACAACAGCAACCCCAGAAAGGCCTTCTACTACCAAATCAGCAGTAGCATCGGGGGGTTCTACAACGGCGAAAACTTCAACCTGAGTGGAGAACTGACCTATCGTTACCAACCTTACGGGAATGTTGCTTTGCGCTTTGATTTCAACGATTTGCGACTGCCGGAAAATTTTGGTCAGGAACAATTATTTCTAATCGGTCCCCGAATCGACCTCACTTTTACCGACAAGATCTTTTTAACGACCTATGTTCAGTACAACAACGTTTTGGACAATATCAATCTGAATGCCCGTTTTCAATGGCGTTATCAGCCGGCTTCGGATCTGTTTATCGTTTACACGGAAAATTATCTTCCGGAAGACCTGTTTAGTAAAAATCGAGCACTCGTTTTAAAACTGACTTATTGGTTAAATCTTTAATATTCTAATTTGCCCCCAAGGCAGTCATTTCTCCGATCTCAACCACTCCCTGATCCGGTATTCAGTGTTAATCACGCTTCGAAACCTTCTCAGGATCGGAAGGGTTTTCCCTGTGGAGCGAGTAGGACATAGGGCATACATCGGCACAAACTACTACGGTTAATTTATCTAAGAGTATGTTTAAATTTCATTCTTTGAGTCGAAAAGGACAGATTTTGTGACCAGATGAAGGGAATTTTGAAGTGCATAGCAGCGCTATGGGCTGAAA